>JAZNKU010000436.1:0-4873 GCA_045578685.1 Eubacteriales bacterium | reverse complement strand
GAAGTCTCTTGGGGTTGGTAACACCCTCGCCCTCGCCGGAGAGCTGGAAGTACTTGTAACCCATATCAGCTATCTTACGGATAGATCTCTCAAAGAGAGGGGTGGTGGTCAGGTAGTCACGGATGGTGTATATCTGTACACCGAATTTCATCTTTTCCATGTTTATATCCTCGTTTATTTAAGTTCTACTATTGTCACGCCGCCGTCGCCCTCACCATACATTCCTTCACGGAAGGTGGCAATACGTCGGTCTTTTTTCAGTAAGGGCTTAAGAGCAGCCTTAAGCTTACCCGTTCCCTTGCCGTGGATAAGGGTCACTATCTTGACACCCGAAAGAAGTGCATCGTCAAGATATTTATCAACCATATACCAGGCATCCTCGCCGTTCATACCGCGAAGGTCCAGCTCGGGTTTAAAGGTGCTTGATACGGTCTTGGCAAAGCTGCCTGTAGTGACCTTTTTGTTATCCTTGGTGGTGACCGAAATTGCCCCGTCACCTACCAGCATAAGGTTCTTTTCCTTGGTCTTGGTTATCATCTGACCGATACGGACCGATACGTTGCCGTCACCCTTGGGCTCCTCGGCAACTATACCCTCGCGGTCGATATTGACAAGCTTTACAAGGTCGCCCTTCTTGAGCTTGCGGGGTAGCTTGTAGCCCTCGTTTGCTCTTTCTATTACGGGGTTTGCTCTGTCGTCGGCATCACGGAGGTTCTTTCGGATGTTGGCTCTCGCCTCCTCAAGTCCCTGAGCTAAACGCTCACTGTCCCGCTGCTTCTTAACCTTTTCAAGCTCGCGGAATACAAAGTCGCTTGATGCTCTTGCCGAAGCTATCATAGCCTGAGCCTTAGCCTCTGCCTTCTCTATCTGCCTTTCACTTTCTTCAAGGCGGGCACGCATCTTCTTCTCGGCATTACGTTTGAAATGCTCATATTCGTTCTTAAGGCTTCTTGCCTTGTCTCTTTCCCGTTCCATCTCGATACGGGTAGCCTCAAGCTTTTCGATAACTATCTCAAATCGCTTGTTATCGCTCGCCACATAGCTTCCGGCTCTGTCGATTATCTCCTCGGGCAAACCTAACTTGCGGGAAATGGCAAAGGCGTTTGACTTACCCGGTGTACCGGTAATAAGCCTGTATGTGGGACGAAGGGTCTCTATATCAAATTCACAGGATGCATTACATACACCCTCGGTATCAAGGGCATATACCTTAAGCTCGGCATAGTGTGTTGTTGCTGCACAAAGCGCACCTTTTTCTCTTATCTTTTCAAGTATGGATACTGCCAGAGCCGCACCCTCTACAGGGTCGGTACCTGCTCCCAGCTCGTCAAAGAGCACAAGGCTTCCCTTGCCTGCCTGCTTTATGATCTCAACGGTGTTGACCATGTGAGCCGAGAAGGTGGAAAGCGACTGCTCGATACTCTGCTCGTCACCGATATCGCAAAGCACCTTGTCAAATACGCAGGCTGTAGACTCGGAATCACAGGGAACATGAAGTCCGCACTGGAGCATAATAGCAAAGAGACCGAGGGTCTTAAGCGTTACCGTCTTACCGCCTGTATTGGGTCCCGTTACCACAAGAGTATCGTACTTTCCGCCGACAGAAACATTTATCGGAACTGCTTTTTTAGGATCAAGCAGAGGATGTCTTGCCTTGATAAGCGTCAACTCGCCGTCCTCGTTTATGGCAGGCATACAGGCATCCATATCAACCGACAGCTTACCCATAGTGAAGCAGAGAGCAAGGTCGGTTATATTGTCATAGTTTGCCATGATCTCCTGCGAAGAGTTGGCACACTCACTTGACAGGATCGCAAGTATACGTTCTATCTCGTGCTTCTCAGCCGATTCAAGCTCTCTTAGGGTGTTGTTTGATTCGACCACCGCCATAGGCTCGATAAAGAGTGTAGCTCCCGAAGCGGAGGTGTCATGCACCAAGCCCTTGATCTCGTTCTTGTACTCTATCTTGACGGGAACGACATATCTGCCGTCACGCTGTGTGACGATATTCTCCTGCAGATACTTGGCATACTGACCGCCCGTATATTTTGAAAGTGTTTCTTTTATTTTGTTGTTGGTATTTCTTATCTTACGGCGGATGTCGGATAGCTCGGGAGTAGCATCGTCGGCTATCATATCCGCAGTGATTATGATCTTTCTTATTCTGTCCTCAAGAGCCTTGTTGGGACTGAGAAGATAGAAGGATTCGTCAAGGATAGTCTCAAAACGCTTGTTGGAATCAATATATTCCTGCAAACGTCTGGCACTTGCAAGCACCTCTGCCACACGGATAAGCTCAACAGTATTGAGGCTCGCCCCCTTAACGGCACGTTCGATAGAATCGGTAATATCCTTGATATCGCCGAAGGGAGGCATTCCCTTTTCGTCGATAAGACGCTTGGCGTCGGTGGTGCAAAGCAACTTACGCCTTACGGTATATACCTCGTGTGAGGGCTCGATGGCAAGTGCAAGCTTTCTTGCACCCTCGGTGGGAGCAATCGCTGCAAGCATTTCCCTGATCTTATGAAATTCTAATGTTTTTATTGCTTTTGTATATTCCGGCATAGTTACATTGTTGAGACTTCGTGGTAGAAGTCCAGGGTGGTAAATCCCCTTTCAAGATGATTGATAATATATTTTTCGCAGACCTCCGAAAAATCAGCCTGCTCGTCCTCGGCTATAGAGTAAGAAAAAACTCGGTTAGGCTCGGCAGACAGAATATATCTTAATCCGCGGAGTATCGACGGGGTAAGCTGAAGAACTATAGATGCAGTTCCCGTTTCCTCGGGCTTTGCTTCACCCATATTTCTTATTTTCTGACATTCACGGCAATATATGATGCCGTTCATTACATCAAAGAGCATCTCACCCTCCTCACAGCCGCAGATATCACAGCCGTGAAGCTCGGGCATATAACCCGATATCGCCATAGCCCGAAACTCAAAGGTCGCTTTGATATGCTGCAAAGACCTTTCCCCCTTCTGAATAAGATACAGAGTATTAAGGGTAAGGCGGAGCATATCTGCCTCGTTATTATTTTCTACCGTCAGCTCCCTTGCAACATCAAGTATATACTGACCGAGAGCAAAGGCTGACAGATCGTTGGTGATATCGTAGAAGGAGTGAAGCACATCACCGTTAATAAGGGTCATACCGCCCGTGCGCTCCTCTACCTCAAAGCGGCAATGCTGAAACGGCATCGTATATGCAAGACTGCCCCTCTTCAGACTGCGGACGTTTTTGGCATAGACCGAGACCTTACCCTTATCCGCCGTAAGAACAGTGAGTATCTTATCCCGTTCCTTGAGAACGGTCTCGGAAAGTATAAGTCCCTCAAAGGTCTTACGCATTTTATTCTCCCATATCGTCCTTGAAGCCGAAGTTGCTGATATTGAAGTTGGAGTCTCTCCAATTTTCCTTTACCTTGACCCAGAGATCAAGGAACACCTTGGTGCCGAAGAACTTCTCCATATCCTCACGGGCATAGGATCCGATGGTCTTAAGGGAAGCACCGTGCTTGCCGATGATGATACCCTTGTGAGAAGCCTTCTCGCAGAAGATCTCTGCTCTGATCTTAATAAGCTTGGAGCTTTCTTCAAACGCCTCGATAACAACCGCAGTACCGTGGGGTATCTCGTCATCGAGAGTACGAAGGATCTTCTCACGGATTATCTCAGCCGCGATCTGTCTTTCGGGCTGGTCGGTTATGGCATCCTCGGGGAAGAACCAGATTCCCTCCTCCATAAAGTTCTCGGTCTCGTTAAGCACTATATCAACACCGTCGTTGTTAAGTGCGGAGATCGGAACAACAGAGGCAAACTCATAGAGGGGAACGAACTCGTTTATGGTTTCTGCTACCTTGCCGGGATCGGATTTATCGGTCTTGTTGATAACAAGAAGGGCGGGCATATCCATACGCTTGAACTTCTCGATAAGTCCAAGTTCTATAGCGTGGGGCTTGGTGCCTGCCTCCACTACGAGGATAGCCGCATCTACATCGCCTATGGCATTTGTCACAGACTTGACCATAAAATCACCCAGCTTGGTCTTGGGGTTATGCATACCGGGGGTGTCGAGGAACACGAACTGTGTTTCACCTCTGGTAAGAATACCGGTTATACGGTTACGGGTGGTCTGGGGCTTCTTGGATATGATAGCTATTTTCTCGCCTAAAAGTTCGCTATGTAAAGTAGATTTCCCAACATTAGGTCTGCCGACAATGGCAACGAATCCTGTCTTTTTCATTAAGTCTCCTAAAATTCTATATATATTTAATATATTATACTATAATTATACGTTTCGTGCAAGACCCATTTTACATAAAATTGCTTCCTGACGGGAAAACATTTCACTTTCCTGTGCTTTTCCCTCCTCGTGGTCGTAGCCTAAGAGATGAAGCATAGAGTGAACGGTAAGGAAGGCTGCCTCCCTTTCAAAGGAATGTCCGAACTCCTCAGCCTGTTCTCTTGCTCTCTCAAGGGAGAGAACTATGTCACCGAGGATGGTCTTACCACCCATATCGTCCTCATCAAAAATGGGAAAGGACAGCACGTCGGTGGGACGATCTACACCTCGATATTCACGGTTTAAAGCGTGGATCTCTTCATTATCCACGAGAGTAATGGAAACCTCGCATTTATCGGGAAAATCCTCGTATTTCAGGCTCTCGGCAACCGCAGTCACCATGAGCTTTTTAAGGTCGGGGGTGACCTCAATTATATCCTGCTCATTTTTTATAAAAATGTCGTGTCCGTTTTTCCTCATTTTGACCCTTCTCTTTTCTTTCCTTGTCGTATTTTTCGTATGCCTTGATTATCTTCTGTACGAGGTGGTGTCTAACCACATCGCGGTCGGTAAAGCGGTGGATGGCGAT
>JAZNKU010000435.1:0-4426 GCA_045578685.1 Eubacteriales bacterium | reverse complement strand
AGAAAGACAAAGTGGCCAAACAACTCCTTGGCTCACAGAACGACATGGCTACGATCCGACTTACCCTTTAAGAAATTGAGCATTTCGATGCCAATGTTTTTGTCTGCCGCATAAGCACAGAGTGCGCATACGGTCAGCGCTGCCGTCTTAAAGGGAGAATCAAGAGTTGCCTCGGGAAGGCTCTGTAGCTGCTCCACGCTTTCGGGAAGTGCAGTGAAGGTAAAGGTCTCGCTCTTGTTTCCGATATTACTGATACCCTGCTTTATGGCATTGCCTGCCGCCTGGGTCGCAACATTTTTAAGTTTATCAAAAATACCCATGATAATTCTCCTTTACAAGCTTCTTCCGCCGCCACCGTGGGTCCTTCCCGAGGAAGAGGTATGGGTGTCGGACGAGTTGTTCTGTTCCTTTTTGGTATAGGTAACCTGTCTGTAAAGGAAGAATTCTCTTGCATCGGTTATCATAAGACTGCCGGGTTTGAGGTAGTTTGACGCCTCGTTCTGCGCTTTGACAGACTTGAGTTTATTCTTCATTGATCCTGTCACGATAGCGGCAACGATAAATCCTACCGCTAAGGCAACCACAAGATTGAAGCCTGCGTCAAAGGTGGTAAGATCTGTGATATATTCATCACACATATCGGCATACTCGGTAAAGGCATACTCATAGTTACCCGAAACTATGTCGGATGCTATACGGTCAAATATAGCGTCCTCGTTAGCGTCGGTGATAGCATCAATACCCATACCGCAGGTGGTGATATGTACGTATCCGTTACCGTTGTCTCCGCCCTCTACGAAGTACACGAGCATAATACCGTCAAAGTTCTCACCTATACCGTAACCGTTGTAGTCAAAATAATCGTCAGCAAAAGCTTCGTAGCTTTTTTCTCCGGGATTTGCGGTTATGAGAAGCGCGACGTCAACCTGATGACGGTTGCTTATCTCATCCATCTTGTCGTTAAGAGTTTGAAGCAGAGTAGCATCCAGAACTCCGCATTCATCCACAACTCTTGCGGGATGAGCGTTGTCAGCACTTGCAGGAAGTATACCGAGAACGAGAACAAAAAGGGTTAAAATCAACACGCTGATCTGTTTCTTCATGTCAAAACCTCCTTACAGTAACCACATCAGGTACAGTATTCCGTAGCAGGCTGCGGCAATAGCGCCTGCAAGACCGAACAACCATTTTTTAGCGGCAGACTTGTCTACGGGGAGGTTGCCCACGAACTTGCCTGTCTGACCGTTCATGGCAAAGGTGTACTTCTGACCCTTCCAGTTGGTGTTGAGAAGCCATACGGGATAGAGTGCGTATCTTGCTCTGCCGTTGTTGAACCATACCGAGGAATACTCGGGGGTAACGGTAGTATAACCGTTTACGGTAGAAGCAAAGGCATCCTCGGTGCTCTTTTTGATCCTTTCGTTTGCACGGAGAATACTCTGTTCTGCAGTAACGTCATACTTATCCGCAAGATAGCCTGCAAGATAAGCGGTGTTGAAATCCACAGCCTCGGAAAGATCATAGGGCTCGATGGATTCCATAAGATCGTCCGCCATCTTGGTAGAGCCGTCAACGGGAACGTTCTCGAAGCCTACCGCACCACCGCGGTTAACGGCAAAGTAAGAGGTCTCGGTATAGTTGTACTGACTGTCGCTCCAATGACGGGTAGTGGTTGCTCTGTAGCGCACCTGAGCGTTGGTGTCTGTATCAAAGAGCCAGAAGGGTACGTAAACGCCCTTTATCTCGTCGATATGATTCTGATCCTTGAACACCTTGGGAAGAAGTCTCTTGCCCTCGTAGTGTTTTTTGAGAGCAGCCTTAGCCGCCGCCTTATCAAACTTAAAGGGGATAACAAGGTCGGGTTTGAGATCCCCCGCAAACTGACCCTTGAAAACCACGGGGTTATCACAGAAGGGACAGGAGGTAGCCGCCGTATTTTCGTCACCGACTATCTCACCGCCGCAGGAGTTACATACGTAAACTCGCAGACCTTCCTCTTCACCGGGCTGCCAGCTCTCACCGGCATTGGTATTCCAGTTCATATTGTCCGCCTGCTGACTGTTAAGATCATTGTCGTAGGCAGCAAGCGCCTCCATCTCAAACTCACAGTCGCAGTAGGGACATTTCATCTTCTGTATGCTTGAGTCAAAGCCTATGGCTCCGCCGCAGCACGGACATTTATATTCTTGCAACGTAGACATAAATCCTCCTTATCCAAGAGTACGCTCAAGCGTTCTTGAAAGTTTTTGATAATCGCTGATAGCATCATTGACAAAATCCTGAGCAAACCAGATCAGGTTGTGCTCGGTAGTCATAAGCACCGGGAAGCATCTTACACCGTCCAGATTACCCAGATCTATCTCCATCATAGCCACACCGTCGACATTCTTGAGAGTCCAGGGTGCGGTATAATAATGGGTCTCCTCATCTATACCGTCGTTCCATGCGATGTTCACGGTGTCGGCAAAGATATCAAGAGAGTAGGTGCACTCGGTACCGTCCATCATATAGTCGGTAGCCTGCCAGGAGGTATCTGCGAGATCTACCTTCTCGGGAACCTTCCAGAAGCCTGCTTCATTGAGATAATAATCATACTCGCTCTTAAGCCTCTCGTCATATGAGGTGAAGTCCATCACAGCGAGGTTTCCGTCAAGATCGTATGCCTCGTACAGATATCCCTCATCATCAAGCTGAGGATACCACACTATGTTTCTGCCCTCGCTGTCGGTGATATGTACCTCTGCATCGGGTGCAAATGCACCCTTGTTACAGAAAAGGATCACAGGCTCACCGCTTTCGCTGCGATATAACACCTCGCCCCCGTTACCTTCAAAATCAATGAGATTGACAGCAACGGTAGCCTCGGAATCTGCGGGAACTATTACATAACATTCGCCGTAGCTTTCACCAATCGTTTTATCGTCGGATACAGCGGTAATAAAGGGCAGATCCTCACAAAGCCGGGGAGCTTTTTCCTTTATCCACACCACAGTATCTACAGGGTCCATAGTATCGGTAAGACCGATATAAGCGGCTGCAAAAAGCTGAGGAGTTTCTATCATTGCCTGTCTTAAGCTGACCAGAGAAGCAGACGCTTCCTCCGAGGGATCAGGCTCGGATATTTCCTCGGTGTCCTTTGCATCAGGCTCGGAGGTGTCCTCTATTGTAACATCGGAGGTGTCCTCGCCTGTGTCGGCAGGATCGCCTGTCTTATCCTTGCATCCTGCAAAAATGCCGAGGCAAAGAACAAGACAAAGCAATATCAATAAAAATCTTTTCATTGTATCACCTTAGTTTCCATCTTCCCAATTTATGGGGTCGCCGCAGTTGGGACAGAACTTAGGAACGGGCTGGCCGGGCTCGGGGGTCCAGCTGCACTTGTCACACACGATATTATGCTGACTGAACTGCTGAGGCTGTCCGCCGTACATAGGCTGACCCATATTAGGCTGATTGCCGTACATATTCTGCTGAGGCATACCCTGGTTCATCATAGGCTGCTGACCCATATTGGGGTTATAGCCCTGATCGTAGGAGGTATATGCGCCGTTGTTGTTGAAGTTAGGGTTGTTCTGCATACCCATATTCATACCGCCCATAACTACGCCGCCCATACCCATATTAGGCTGGTTGTTATACATAGGCTGCTGACCGTAGCCCTGCTGAGGCTGACCGTAACCCATCTGCTGACCCATACCCTGATTCATCATAGGCTGACCAAATCCGCCCTGAGGCATACCTCTGCCCATAAGAACAGAGGAAAGCTCGTTCATCTGCATCATAAGATCGTTGTAAACGGGGCTGTAGGTACTGTCGGGACGATGGCTGAAGTCGGAAAGCTCAAAGCTGATATCGTCAAACCAAGGAGAGTTTACAAGGATAACTACCTTGAACTCATAAGTAAATTCATATCTTGCGGGAACGTAACTTCTCTGCTGACCCTGATTATCTCTGTAGTAGATTTCTTTCTTGTGTTCCTTGATATCGGTATTTACGCTTGTTACCTGAGAGAAGTCGATAACGTCGGGGTTGTCGTCCTTCCAGTTAGTGCCGCGTACAACAACAAATTTCTGCTGGTTCATATCAACGTGAACTCTCATACCCGTACCGTAGGACTTTATGGGTCTGAGCTGTGCAACTGCCGTCTTGTTCTGTTCACGGTAAGCAAGCTGCTGCTTGATCTGCTCAACGGTTGAGTGTCTTCTTTCGTCAAAGAAGGGGGAGAGCTTACGGGCGCAATCCTTACAGAGGTTGCCGTCCTCTAACTTTCTGTTACCTAAAAGGCCTATCTTTTCACCGCATACGTCGCAGTATTTCTTATCAAATAATCCCATTGTTATTCTCCTTATTTAATATCGTTATCGTCAAAGATATCTCCGCACTCGGGGCAGAACTTGGGAGGATTGTGGGGATCATCGGGTTCCCA
>JAZNKU010000434.1:0-1985 GCA_045578685.1 Eubacteriales bacterium | reverse complement strand
CTTCTGTGAAGCTTCTCTATTATGCTCCCCGGAGTCTTGAGACGGGATTTTATGTTATGAATGGGGTTATGGTCATATTTTATACTGAACTCGTTGTCCAGTATCTCAAGCTTTGTCTTGATCTCCTTGATGGCGGCGTCGTACAGCTGCATCTGAGCTAAATACGGACGAACCGAGCCATCAAAGCTTTCAAAGGCATTGTGATTTATTTCCATTAGCAAAACCTCATTTTCGGTTATTTGGTCATCCATTATTATAATAACATATTATCAACGGTAATTCAACCGCTATAATGTTAATTATGTTCACAATATTTTCACTATATGTTCACAAATAAGGTTTATACTTATAAGGATATTTTATACATACGAAAGGAATTATCATGGCAACTAAGAAATACGTTTCACAGAAGCAGCGCACCGTGAGAGTTCTCGTAGCGGCACTTTTAGCTATCGTTATCCTCTCTGCTGCATTCATCGCAGGCGGTGTTCTTTACTCCAAGCACCTCAACTCCGGTGCTTCCATGAGAAAAGAGATCGCATTTGAATCCGAGAACTACAAGGTCAACAACTGCATGATGACCTACTACTACTTCTCTGATTTCTACAACACCTACAACCAGTACGGCACATACTTCCAGTACATGGGTCTCGATCCTCATACCTCTATGAAGAGCCAGTCCTATGACGAGCAGACAAGCTGGTTCGACTACTTCCTCAACAACACCGCAAACACCGTTAACGGCTATCTCCTTTATGCAGAGGCAGCACTTGACGAGGGCTTCAAGGTTGAGGATATCAAGGATAAGATAAACCAGCAGATCGATGCACTTAAGAAAACCGCAGAAAATGCAAAGGTGGACTTTGAGCAGTATCTTCTCAATGTATTCGGTGCAGGCGTAAAGGAGTCTGATGTCCGCGACGCTCTTGAGCTCCAGATCTACGCTTCCGAGTATTACAATAAGGTAGAGGGCGAGTACAGCGATTCTATCACCAACGAAGACTTCGAGACCTACTATATCACCAATAAGAACAGCCTTGACAAGGTTGACTACCGTTCCTACGCTATCAAGGCTGACGTTGCCGAGGACGCAGACGAGGCTACCAAGAACAAGGCTTACGCAGAGGCTAAGGCTGATGCAGAGGCTCTCAAGGCAGCGGCTACCGACAAGGACGCATTTATCGCTTGGGTAACAGCAAACCTCACCGAGGCTAACGCTGATCTCGAAACTCCTCTCACCGAGGACGAGATCAAGGAAAAGGCAGAGGCAATAACCGAGGCTGCAGCATACTCCGAGGGCACAGACCTCTCTACATGGGCGTTTGACAAGGAGCGTGCGGTTGGTGACGTTACACTTATCGATGACGGTGCAGGCACCTACACGGTATATATGATGGAAAAGACCGCATACCGTGTAGAGGATGCTACAAGAGACGTCCGCCACATCCTTATCAAGACAGGTGAGGCTCTCTCTGATGACGATGCTAAGGCAAAGGCAGACGAGATCCTTGCAACCTACCTTGCAGGCGATAAGACCGCAGATGCTTTCGACACTCTTGCGAAGGAAAACAACGAGGATGCAAACTCCCTTTACGAGAACATAAAGAAGGGCGACATGGTCGCAGAATTTGAGGAATGGCTCTTTGATGAGACCAGAGCCGAGGGCGACACAGGTATCGTTAAGACCCAGTACGGCTACCACGTAATGTATTATGTAGGTCAGGGCAGAAGTCAGTGGCAGAACGACGCATACAGCGCAATGCTCCAGACCTATATCACCGAGACCGTTGAGGGCTGGCAGGAGGCTTATAAGGTAGATGTTGACTCCAACGCTATCTACGCACTTCCCGATACCATTCCCGAAACTGCATTCCAGCAGACAGAGGATACAACCCCCGTAACAGAGCCCGTAGCTGACGATACAGCAGAAGCGTAAACAAAAATGCACCCTACGGGGTGCATTTTTTAATGAATAATGAATGATG
>JAZNKU010000433.1:0-2806 GCA_045578685.1 Eubacteriales bacterium | reverse complement strand
AGGCCGCTGGTTCAAGTCCAGTCACTCAGACCAACAAAAGCCGAATGGATAAATCCATTCGGCTTTTGTTATTTTGAATTATTGAATCTGAACCGGCGGACGATATCACCCCAAGTGGGGTGGTGAGCAAGTAAAAAAACCACGGTGTGGTTTTTTTACGCAGCGATACCCGATAAAGCAAGGAGAAACAGACACGGATCTTAATTCGTGGCTGTTTCGACTATGCGACTCGGGCGGGAGAGGCCGCTCTAATCGATCCATTCGGCTTTTGTTATTTTGAATTATTGAATCTGAACCAGCGGACGATATCACCCCTGTAATCATAAAGATAAAACCATCTGCTAAGCAGGTGGTTTTTATTCCTTATTTTCAGATTTTTCCTTTTGCTCCTCTGAAGGCTTACCCTTCTTCTGAGCTATGATAACAGCTATCAAAGCAACGCCTATCACTGTTATCGTTCCTACAACTATATAATTCAGATATATAGCCTCTGTTCCCTTGTTATCGTCATCCGGTATAACAGAATGTGTTTCCTTAACTGTATTCGCCCTCATCAACTCAACATAATCCCTGACAGAATAAACCTCTTCGTTCTTTATCCATGTTATGTCTGTTGATGCAAAATACGGTACTACATATTCTTCGCCCTTGGCAGTAAAGTACATTAAATGTATATCATTAAGCTCGTCATATACCATTTTGAGTGAGAGCTTATTAACATCAGGGCTCTTCTTTAATATATTGTCGTATATTGCGGCTATCCCAAAAACCGTGCCCTCGTGGTTAGCACCGATAGCTTCCATATAACGGGTACCGCGACGGATCGCCCAACCGAATTCGGCATCTGCGTTTCGCACTACCTGTACTTCGGTTCCCTTTTCATAATTAGGTACTACCCAATAATATTTATCGGATATATTTTTTCCAAACGAACCGTCAATGTCATATGCAGCAACTATGTCCTTCATATCAAGATAATACACCTGATACATGAGGTCATACCGTAAAGACGAGTTCAATTCTCCCAGATAGTCTCTCCATGCAGTACGCTGTCCGTCTACCATAACGACGATCTGCTCGGTTTCGTACCTATAATATTTAAGCAACTCTACCGATAAAGCTTCCCCCTGCACCTCATCAGCCGCAACCGAAATCAGTGTAAGAGACAACATTATCATACATAGCAGCAATATAATTGATCTTTTCATTTCTTTTTTCCAGATTTTACCTCTAAATTAAAATGTTTATAAATCGTTCATTTTTTCGAAACTATTGTATCACAATTTATTTATAATGTCAATAGCCTGACAATAAAAAAGAGGAAGAATTACTTCCTCTTTCTCTCACCCTCTTTAAGAGTAAATACAAAATCACAATACTCCTGATATACACTCTTGACCCATATGTCCTGCTGATGTGCATTGATAATAGTCTTGGTGATATACATGCCCATACCGACACCTGTTTTGTCAAGGCCTCTGGACTTGTCACTCTTATAGAATCGGTCGAATACGTGTGGCAGATCCTCCTCGGTCATACCCACGCCCTCATTGTATACCGATACATAGACCTTATGATCGATGCGATTGATACGGATACGGTACTTGCCGCCCTCGTAGGAGAATTTGATGGCGTTGTGACAGATATTATAGAATACCTGATGTATAGCATCCTTATCGCCGTTGACGAAAATATTATCGTCCTCAACATCAAACTCAACATCAAGCTTCTTCTCCTCAAGCTTCGCTTCAAAGGAGATAAGTATCATACGACCCATCTCACAGATATCAAAGTCAACAAAGTTGAACTTTCTGTCACCTGCCTCGATACGGGAAACATCAAGAAGCTGAGCTACGAGTCTGGACAAACGCTTGACCTCGTCGCTTATAAGAGTGAGGTAATAATCCTGCTTTTCTACAGGGATCGTGCCGTCACGGATAGCATCTACAAAGCCACCTATCGTTGTCATGGGAGTTCGGAGATCATGAGCTACATTGACAAGGAAGGTCTTACGGGTATCCTCAAGCTTGTCAAGCTGTTGTGCCATGTTGTTGAAGGACACCGCAAGCTGTGCTATCTCGTCTCTTCCCTTAACCTCTATACGCGTCGAGAAATCACCCTGAGCAAATTTCTTTGCCGCACTGCTCATATTACGAAGCGGTGCTACGCTGCGTTCGGTAAGGAAATATACGCAAACCATAGATATTACCATAACCCAAAGAGAGGTCATAACTATGATACGCACCACCATATCAACCATTTCGTCCATACCCTCAGAATTAGAGCATACGAACACAGCACAAAGGAACACGCCGTTTTCACCGAAAAACGGTGTACCGTAAGCCGTATTGGTCTGATCGAATACTGCAGACAGGTCTACAGGGACGATGTCCTCAGACTTCTTGACCTCATCCATGATCTCAAAGGGGATAGTCTCCGCCTTATAGCCGTATGGAACATTGGAGTCGTAGATCGGGATAGTTCCGTTAGGGAAAGCTATCATAAATATCAGATCATCGGAAAAGGGGGATATCTGGGATATGAAGCTGCGGATAGAATCATATTCCTTATTTATAGCAGTTTCAAAGGACGGTATATCGGTAATATCACAGTCGTTACGCATATAGTCCACTATCGCATTTGACGAACGGACAATTATATCCTTTTTGGTCTCGACGGTATACTTCATAAACATTGATGATACAACCACCGACAACGCCGCAAAGCTGACTATGATCATAACGAGAAATACCGTCATATATTTATAGAATACACTTTTAAACATACAGATATTCTCCATAAATAA
>JAZNKU010000432.1:0-5748 GCA_045578685.1 Eubacteriales bacterium | reverse complement strand
AAAATCAAACCTCTCGAGTATAGCGGCGTGCTTAAGCACACTTTCAGCTAACGCGTCAGCCGTAACGTGACCGTGCTTTGAGAGTATTTCTTTATCAAGTGAACCTGAGTTCACACCTACTCTTATGGGCATATTGTGCTTACGGCAAGCATCTACTACAGCCTTGATATTGTCATCGGAGCCTATGTTGCCGGGGTTGATCCTTATCTTATCTGCGCCTGCTTCACAGGAAGCGATCGCAAGTTTGTAATCAAAATGAATATCGGCAACAAGAGGAATGGTAATTCCCTTCTCCTTAAGATATGAGAACACTCCGGCGGCTTCCCTGTTTGGTACAGCCATACGGATTATATCACAACCGCGCTCCTCAAGAGCTTTGACCTGATTGTATGTTGCTTCATAGTCACAGGTATCGGTGTTTGTCATAGACTGAACGCTTATCGGTGCATCACCGCCGATATATCTGTTGCCTATCTTAATTTTTCTTGAATATCTTTTCATAATCATCCTGCAATCAATTTAATAATGTCTATATATGTCACAGCTAACATCAATCCCATCAGCAGGACTATACCCGCAAAATGGATCATACCTTCGTATTTTGGAGGAATGGGCTTTCCCCGTATAAGCTCTATAAGCTGAAAGAAAAGTCTTCCGCCGTCAAGTGCCGGTAACGGTAAAAGGTTGAATACACCTAAATTCATAGCAAGAACAGCTGAAAGATACATAAGGCTTCCTATCCCCTGCTTTGCGGCATCTCCAATAGTAGTTGTGACGCCAACAGGTCCCGACATGGCTTCAAAACCATATTTCCCTGTAATAAGATCGATAAGTGATTCCCATATCATTTTAACGGTAAGCGTAGATGAATGCCAAGTGTGACGAATAATATTCAAAGCTGTCTTTTCTTCCCTTGCGACAAGAAAATCTATAACGCCAAATGTTACACCTTCGTTTACCTCTTCGCCGAAATTAACATCCTCAAGAACAAACTTTTCTCCGTCTCGAATGACAGTGACATCCACAGGATCGGCACCGATATGCCCGATCTCATAAACAACATTTCTCCATGTAGGAGTTCGGTCGTTTCCTATGGCTGTGATCTTATCCCCTACGGCTAACCCATAATTGCAAGAAACAGCGTTTTCGCTGAACTCGGCAACCACCGTAGAACCGATAGCGGGAGAAGTAATGATAACCGCAAATATCAGTATAACACCCGTTATAATATTAAATACCGAGCCTGCGGCACATATTATCATTCTCTGCCATACAGGCTTATTGCAAAGCGCATTAGGTGACTCTGAATCCTCGTCCTCGCCTGTCATTGACACAAAGCCACCGATAGGCAGAATACGAAATGAATATCTTATACCTGTTTTCTGAGAAACCCTCGAATATACCTTTGGGCCCATTCCTACGGCAAATTCCTTGATCTCGACATGAAAAAGTCTGGCGAAAAGATAATGACCCAATTCATGCAAAAGCGTCAGTAAACAAAAAACAAGTAATGCGATTAAAATATAAATAATATCAGCTCCTTACAAGCTCATCCACGAGCTCACGGCTTATAATATCTGTTGTTTCGATATCGGATAGCGACGGCTCTTCTATATACTTGATTTTATCCACAGCCTCGCATACTAAATCCATAATATCAGTAAACGAAATCTTTTTTTCAAGGAAAAGTGCAACAGCTCTTTCGTTCGCTCCGTTAAGTGCTGCTCCGAGATTTCCACCTCGGTCAAGCACCTGATAGGCTAATTTCAGAAGCTTAAAAGTTTTCATATCAGGTCTCTTAAAGGTGAGAGACCCTATATCAGCCAAATTAAGAGGCTTTAAGGTACCAATACAGCGATCGGGGTATGATAAAGCATACTGCACGCAAAGACGCATATCAGGGCAGCTGAGCTGTGCTATTACTGCTCTATCAATATATTCTACCATAGAATGAACTATGCTTTCGGGGTGAACGATGACCTCTATCTTATCGGCAGGCATATCAAAGAGATATCTGGCCTCAATAACCTCAAAGCCCTTGTTCATAAGCGTGGCACTGTCTATAGTTATCTTGGGTCCCATCTTCCAGGTTGGATGAGCAAGCGCCATCTCGGGGGTTATACCCGACAGTTCTTCTCGTGTCTTTCCGTAGAAAGGTCCTCCTGAAGCAGTAAGAATAACCTTCTCAATATCCTCATGACGGCTATTGCCGATACATTGAAAAATAGCACTATGCTCACTATCAACAGGAAGGATCTTTATCTTTTTTTCAGACGCCTTCTTGTTAACAAGTTCACCTGCACAAACTATTGTTTCTTTATTTGCGAGAGCAAGGGAGGTTCCTGCTTCTATAGCAGCAAGAGACGGTCTGAGTCCGGCTTTTCCGGTTATAGAGTTGATGACAGAATCGCTCTTTCCCTGCCCTGCAATGTCAACGATAGCTTCGTAACCCGAAACTATCTTACAATCGGTATCAGCTACCTTGAAAGCGAGATCCTTTGCTTTGTTCTCATCAAGAACGGCACAAACCGAAGGGGAAAATTCTCTTATCTGCTGCTCAAGTATATCAATACGGGAAGCTCCGGTGATAGCATCAACCCTTAAGTTTTGTGAACGCGCTACATCAAGTGCCTGTGTTCCGACTGAACCGGTGGAGCCTAAAACTGTAATTGATTTTTCGTATATAGATTTCAATTTAAATACCTCTTAAAGTATATTCTGAGCTATAAAAGGAATGTTGAGAAGTACAAACATTACCGAAGCGGTTGCAATAATTGAATCGAATCTGTCCATAATACCGCCGTGTCCGGGTATAAGCTTGCTATAGTCCTTAAGGTTATACTGACGCTTTACAAGTGAAGCTATTAGGTCACCGCACATAGATACGATCGACATAACGAGACCCATACAGCCAAGTAATATATAGTTGGGCGAAAGATCATAGAATTTCTGCATTATAATACCAAATACAACAAATGAAACAATACAGAATACAAGTCCTCCGATCGCACCCTCGACTGTCTTCTTAGGGCTTACATCGGGAATAAGCTTATGCTTGCCGAATAATACACCTGTAAAGTATGCACCGGTATCGGAAATCCATGCACTTATAAATATAAGCAGAAAAAGATATTGTCCGTACTGTGCATCCCTGATTGCAAGGATCGAACTGAATCCGAAGATTATATAGAAAATGAGCACAAATGCCGCTGAAACATCCTGCACCTTAAATTTGCCGTGAGAAAACACTGCAATACCGAGAAGTAAGAACAGAAATACAACAAATACCAAAAGTATCATTTCTGATAAAGCTACTCCCGTATTGACTGTTCTTACAAACAACGGAACAAATGCAGATATCAAAAGTGATGGTACGGATATACCAAAAGCCTTTTTTAGTTTAATACATCCGAGCATTTCGAAGCAAGCCATAACACATAAAATAGTTATTACAGCATCAAATAAAAATGTGTGGGATAAGAACAGGCAGGGTATAAATATCGCAAGCATAACCACTGCACTTATAACTCTCGTCAACATAATCAAAGTCCTCCGTATCTGCGCTGTCTTGAGTAAAAATCAGCGACAGCTTTGTCGATATCCTCGGGCTTGAGATCAGGCCAGAGAACATCAGTGAAGTAGAATTCAGAATACGCACTCTGCCAAAGCAAGAAATTAGATAGTCTCTGCTCACCTGCGGTACGGAAGATCAGATCAGGCATAGAAACATGGTTGGTGTATAGGTTAGATTCAATATCCGCTGCGGTGATCTCACTCTTACCGTTCTTTAATGCTAAGTTTACTGCATTTACGATCTCATCCTGCCCCCCGTAGTTTATAGCAATATTGAGGTGACGGGTATTATTCTTTGAGCCTTCTTCGACCTCTGACATGAGTTTTTTCATCTTATCGGAAAGAGGAGTTTTATCTCCGATAAAACGAATACAAACGTCCTTCTTCATCATAACCTCAAGAGCTTCATATATGTAATCCATAAAGAGATCCATAAGAGCATTTACTTCGGAAGCGGGTCTCTTCCAGTTTTCTGTGGAAAAGGCGTATACGGTAACGGTGTTTATTCCTATCTCGCCGCAATAGTCGGTGATCGCCTTAAAGGTCTTTGCACCCTGAGTATGACCGTATTCACGGGGCATCCCTCTTTTCTTAGCCCATCTGCCGTTTCCGTCCATGATAAATGCGATATGCTGTAGTCTTTCGTCACAGATGATCTTTTCGGTTATGTTCTTCTTTTTAAATAAATTCAACATAAAAACTCCATATATTCACAAATCACGCCCTTGAAGGCGTGACTGTGAAAAATATTCAGATAGACATGATTTCCTTGTTTTTTGCATCAGCTACAGAATCAACCATCTTAGAATACTTGTCGGTAAGATCCTGGATAGACTTTTCGGATGCCTTCTGCTCATCCTCGGTCATCTCACTGTTCTTTTTCATATCCTTGGCCTTGTCATTTGCATCGCGACGGATATTACGGATAGCAACCTTTGCATCCTCGGCCATCTTTGCAACGTCCTTGGTAAGCTGCTTTCTCTTCTCCTCTGTGGGCTGGGGGAAAGCAAGTCTGATAACCTTGCCGTCGCTTACGGGGTTAATGCCGAGATCGGAAGCCTGTATAGCCTTCTCAATCATCTTTACGGTGGAAACATCCCAAGGTGTGATGGTAAGGGTCATTGCATCGGTAGCCTTTACAGCCGCGATAGCATTGATCGCTGTGGGAGAGCCGTAATAGTCTACATTGATTCTGTCGAGAACAGAAGCATTCGCTCTGCCTGCACGGATAGTAGCAAGCTCAGCTTCAAAAGAGGAAATGCTCTTTTTCATTTTTTCTTCATAAGGCTTTGTGTCAAGTTTCATTTTTATTTACCTACCTTTACTATAGTTCCGATATTTTCGCCCATAATGGCTTTTTTAATATTTTCAGACTTATCAAGTCCAAATACAAACAGAGGCATATTGTACTCCATACAGAAGCTTGCAGCTGTAGTATCAATTACGCGAAGTCCCTTACTGAGGATCTCCTGGTATGTGATCTCGTCATATCTTACGGCTGTGGGATCAACCTTAGGATCGGCGGAATATATACCGTCGATATTCTTTGCCATAAGAATAACGTCAGCACCGATCTCAACAGCTCTGTGTGCAGCGGTTGTGTCGGTGGAGAAAAGGGGCATACCGAGGCCGCAGCCGAATATAACTACTCTTCCCTTCTTAAGATGCTTTACTGCATCTCTGTATGTATATGTTTCGGCAAAAGCCTTCATTTCGACTGCAGTAAGAACTCTTGCATCTACTCCGTGCTGCTCAAGAGCATCCTGGAGAGCAAGGGAGTTGATGGTGGTGGCAAGCATACCCATATGGTCTGCACGGCTGCGGTTCATACCGCCTCCCTGCCTGCCGCGCCAGATGTTACCTGCGCCGACAACTACGGCAACCTCGCATCCGAGGTCAACACATTCCTTGATAACACCGCAAACCTCTGACACGTAATCAAAGTTGAGGATATCCTCGGAGCCAGCCGCAAGGGCTTCACCCGACAGCTTTAAAAGCACTCTTTTGTATGCCGGTTTATTCATAGTAAAATTACCTCCGGTCTGTTTTTATATTATTAGTTATATTTTACTATAAATCTTCACTTTTGTAAATATCTAAAACGAAATTTATTCGATTATATTTTCTCTATATATAAAAAACCGAGGGTAGTACCCTACCGAAGCATATTTCCTC
>JAZNKU010000431.1:0-8882 GCA_045578685.1 Eubacteriales bacterium | reverse complement strand
ATAATTTTTAATACAAAAGCGAGGTGAAATTCACCTCGCTTTTGCTATGTATAAAAACCGCCAATAACCCTGTTTTGACACCAATGCGTTCAATGGGACAAACCAGCGAAAACCCTAGTGTTTATGCGGGTTTCAGGCGGTTTGCCCTATTATAACGCATTCCTCTATGCGACGTACAATACCTGTTGCTTTTATATATAAATTAATCTCCTTGTTTAAGTGATAGTGATACTATCAGCTCAAAACAAGGAGATTCATATTTAATATTAAATTTTATAAAGCTGCAAAAGCTATTTTATTCTTTTTTGCGTACTGTTCGGCATAACTGCCTGCCGGTGCGTAGATAGTAAGCTTACCGCATTCGTGAAATGCCTGTTTACCGATCGAGGTAACGTTGCCCGGTATGATTATTTGCTCCAAATTGTTGCAGTAACTGAAAGCCTCTGCGCCAATGGATGTAGTATTGTCCGAAATTTTGACAGACTGTAAGCTGAAACAGAAGCTGAACGCAGCTTTACCGATAGTTGTAACCGAATTCGGGATCGAGATCTTAGACAGACTTTTGCAAGAAAAGAACGTCTTGTCGCTGATGGCCGAAACACCGGACGGGATATTAATGGCTTCAAGATTGGTACAACCCGCAAATGCCTCTTTGCCGATAGCGGTAAGTCCGCAGGGCATAATAACATTCTTCATTCTTTCACAAAAATTAAATGCGTAATCGTCAATAGAGGTAACACCCTCCTGCAGAACAGCAAAATGCATATACTGGCATCCCGCAAACGCCCATTTACCGATAGACTTTACATTGCCCGGTACGGTAACATTTAAAATGTCATTACGATTCCTGAAAGCTTCTGCACAAATAGCTCTGACATCGTCCGGTACAATAACACAGTAGTATTCATTATCGGCAGGCGCAGCCTGATATTTGGTCAATAAACCGTTTTTTATAAGAAAATCATCTGTCCCCATCGAAATCTCTCCCTTTAGTTTTTTACATTATATCATAGTTTTATTATATCGTCAACACGCCTCTTATTCTGCTTTCTGACCGTCAAAAGCCTTAATTTCTTCTAAAAAGCTGCTATATCTATCTGTGACGCAAGCTCCAGAACCTCATCAAAGTTACCGTCGTATACGTTATACGAATAACGACCTTTTTCTCTTTCTTCAATACCGCTTTCATAGGGATAATCCTCTCTGATAAAGAAAAAAGTACCCTGGTGATTTGAGTCATCGTCAACACAGGTCACAACACCGTCGATATACATATATCCGTACACACATGTCGTATATTCTATGAGTTTCTCGGTGATTAAAGCCGTCGCCGTATAAGCATTGTTTTTGCTTTCGTCCTGTGGGCCGCCGAAGGGTACGTACTTCGACATAACAGTCAACAGTCTCAGATATTCGAAGGAGACCTTTTCATCCTCGGGTACGGCTTTTTTGTAAATATACTTATTTTTTGCGGTCTTTATTATTTCAAAGGTTTCCTTGAACAGCCCGGCAAATTCGGTCAGTGAAACGTCCTCATTGCCGTATACGTATGCGTTGCGTAAGCTTACTTTTTCCTCCCAGGCAATTATAGCATTCTTAAGTCTTTCTCTCATTTTCAACCATCCTTTATGTGCGGGAATTACCCTTTCGTTGTGATAATTATACCATACGCTTATTGAAATTTCAATCCTCAAAAGCTACTCTATATTCAGTTCCTTTGTCAGCTCCTTAACCTCATTTTCCAGGATCCTTATCTTTTCATCATAAGACACAGACTCCTTCTTGAGGATCTCCTCCATACTTTGGAGCTTTTGCTCTGTGGCTTCGATATCCTTTTGGATATCCGCCAGTGTTTTATCAAACCGCTTAAGCTTACCGACGATACGCTTCGCGTTACCTGCCGCCGAGTCACCCAGGATCACGGCATAGCGGTTATCATCCTTTTCAAGATAAATATACGGCTTTTCGGTATCGGCATACCCGGGGAACACCGCCTTAAATCCGGCTATAAGCGGTATCTCTTTTTGCTTGTCGGCTTGATTGAAAATTTCGGGAGAAAATATATCGTGTATCCTACGCATCTCGTCAAGGTACTCTCCGTCAGTAAGCTCCGAGAGCTGTGCCGCGTGTCTGTGTGCCGTGTCAAGACGGGCTTTGTGCTTTTCAAGCCTTGCTTTAAGAGTATCACGCTCCGATTGTATCCGCTTGCGTTCTTCTGCCTGCTGTGTTTTAAGTATCTTTAATGTCTTTAGCTCGTTTTCGGTCTTTGCCAGCTTCTTCATCAGGGGCTGTGCCAGAGCTAAAGCCTTGACCTCTGCATAGGTAAGAACGTTGTTTTCCAGATCGCTTACGCTGCGCTGATAGGTACTGCCCGACAGAAACTGCGAAATAAACCTCTGCTTGGTCTCCAATAACTGCCAGGAATAGGAATCAAAGCTTCCCTCGGTAATATATCGGAATATCCGAACGTTTTTGTTTTCGTTACCGCGGCGGATTATACGACCCTCTCTCTGTACCATATCCGCAGGTCTCCAGGGTACATCAAGATGATGGATGGCCTTGAGCTTTTGCTGTACATTGGCACCGATGCCAAGCTTAAATGTAGAACCGATAAGTACCCTCATCTCTCCCGCATTGAATTTTTTGAAAAGTTCCACCTTTCTGCTCTCGGTCTGATAGCTGTGTATAAAGGCTATCTCTGTGGAAGGTATACCCTGCTCAACTAAGCGCTTTTTCAGCTCGGAATATACGTTAAACTGCTCTGCCTTGGGCGTGGAGTAATCACAGAAAATGAGCTGAGTAGCCTTAAGCTCGCTGTGATAAAGTGTACTGACGTTTTCCACACATTGAAATATCTTGGAATATCTGTCATAAGGCTGCTCCCATCCTACCAGCGTCAGATCAAGTGCCGCCTTTCTGCCGTCGGTGCTTACCTTAAGCATATTGTCGTACTTTCGGTCGATCATACCCATTCTGATATTCTCGGTCCTCTCGGCAAGCCTCTTCATATACTCGGAGAGTCCCTTACTCTTTTTGATTTTAACGTCGGTATAGTCTACGGTGTCGGGAAGACCCTGAGCACGATCGTTGGCGTGAAAGGCGGTGACGTGGGAAAACATTGCCGAAAGCTCGGGCAGATTGAAGAATCGGGAAAAACGTCTGACCATACGGTATCCTTTAACGTCTACGTCTATTTCACATATCTGCTCGGGATGGGCAAAGGTCTTTACCCAGTTGTCAAATACCTCAAGCCCGCTCTTCTCCAGCTCTTCGTGCTGCAGATAGACCTGCATTGCATAAGCATCCGAGACAGAATTGCAAAGGGGAGTTCCCGTTGCAAACACTACACCTCTGCCGTTATGCTGTACTGTCCGCACCTTATGAAGCATATCCTGACACTTTCGTGAGCCTGTGGTGTTGATACCCCGAAGATTTTTGAGATTGGTTTTTATGGGCAGATTTTTGTAGTTATGGGCTTCATCAAGGAACAGGGTATCTATCTCTAAATCCTCAAAGGTTATCTCATCGCTTTTCATAGAACACATACTGTCGGTAAGCTCATTGGTCAGCTTAAGTAGCTTTTCTTTCTCCGCCCGTAACACGGTCGTCCTATGACAGTATATATTTTTCAGATTATTTAACGCCTCCTCTATACGTCCTATCCTTCCGCTCATATTGGCAATAATGCTGTCTGCGGTCAAGGGTATCATCTCAAAGCAGCTGTATGCCATAATGATACCGTCATAATCGGCGGAACGTATCTGACCGAGCACCTTCTGTCTCATCTCGGGCTTAAAACTTTTCGGTTCCACCGCCAGTACCCTTGAACCGGGGTAAAGCTGTTCAAATATCTTTTCCCACTGGCCCACGATATGATTTGGAACCACAAAGAAATTTTTCCTCGACAGACCCATCTGCCGCATCTTCATAGCCGCCGCTATCATAATATAAGTCTTTCCCGCACCGACGTCAAAGGCAAGCAGTGTGTTCTTTGAGTCCAATATTCTTTGTACTGCGTCCATTTGATACGGGTACAAGCTGTAATCGGGTGACATATGGGGAAATGTCAGCTTGCTGCCGTCAGAAGAGATAGATTTATAGCCTCCGAAGATAGAGTTGTACGCCTCCTCTATCAACCACCTGCGATCCTCGTCCTCCCACACCCAGCGTTTGAACTCCTCGTTGATGAGCTTCTGCTTTTCCAAGGCTGCCAAAGTGTCCGCCTCGTTGTACTCGGTACCGTTGTCAAAAAGCTTGATCTCTCTTAAATTGAGGGTAGCTTCGATTATATATAGCGCATTATACCGTTTCAACCCATAGGTACTGTATGCCGCGGGATAATTCTGATCTGCCGTTGAATTTTTGTACTGAATATACCAGTTACCGGTTATATCCTCATGCTCAACGTATGTTATATAACTTTTCAGATCTAAAAGATGACAGATAAAATCGTTAACTATATCCACATTCACCCACGGAACACCAAGAGCCACTTCAATATCGGTATAGGGGATAGCGTGGGGAGTACGTTCCTTGACAGGCTTTTTGAATTCGGTATCCTTTTGCTCTCTTAACATAGCCGCCTGCTTGTATAGGTCTATCCATCTGTCAAGAGTAAAGTTTGAAAGATTCTCCTCGGAAAGCATATCTACTATCTCGCCTATAGGCATATCAGAGTTCTCTTTTCCGGAAGAATACTCGGTAAGGTCCTTGGCATCATAAACCGAATAATCCCTGTGTAAAAGCTCGTATGCTATCTGCTTGCCCAGCTTTTCATTATCGGCAAACGTGACCAACCTGTCTGCTATAAATCCCTTCTCCTTCTGAGCATAGGCAGGCAGGTTGTTCTTTATCAGCAGATTTTTAAGCTCTAATTTCCAGAGAACAGAAAGCTGTGCTCTGCGGGATACGCCGAGATTCTTCTTAGCCCTTCGCACCATCGAAATATTGTTTTCGGTAACACAGAGTATTCCCCAGTTATCGGGAACCCTACGGTCAGCGGAACCGACGTGGCTCTCACCCACCACAAGATAATTCTCATCAAAAAACCAGTTATAAGCCATTATCTGATCCTTCAGACGGGTATAGTTATCAAGATCGCTTTTTATCTCATAGCCCGTTAGATGATCGGTCACCGCCATTACGTCACATATGGATCTCCCTACACTCTTTTCCTTATATATACGAACCTCGTTGGAAGAAGCCTTTATATAGGAAGTTAAAATATCCTTGATATCCTGTGCATTCATGCCTGTCTCCTTAAAGATCTCAAACTTTTTTCGACAGATTTATTTTAACATACCTAATGTACAAAAAAATGGACATAGCACCCTTTACAAACATCTCTCACTTGACTTTATTTCCGGATTAAGGTAAAATAAATATATTAATTCTTATTCAAGGAGCGGGGAAAATGGCTAAAAAAATCTTAAAATGTGCGTTACTTGGCTGCGGATATATTGCAGACAGACATATTCAGGCTTTTCAGGACTGCGAGCATACCGAGCTTGTGGCTCTCGTGGGCAGAAATCCCGAGAGACTGAACAGTCTTTTAGAAAAATACAATATCCCGAAAGGGTATACCGATTATCATAAATTAATAGAAGAAAACCCCGACCTTGATATGGTCAGCAATGCTCTGCCGAACTCACTTCACGTAAGTGTTACCGTAGAGCTGCTTGAGGCAGGCTTTAACGTTCTTCTCGAAAAGCCTATGGCGATAAATGCAGAAGAAGGCAGAAGGCTTGTTGAGGCAGAAAAGAAATCAAAGGGCAAGCTGATGATAATTCAGAATCAGCGCTTTATCCCTGCGGCTCGTTATATGAAGCGTATGTATGAGGAAGGCAAATTCGGTGAAGTCTACCACATCCGTACCGGCTGGCGGCGTCCTCTCGGTATGATGCCCTCGGACACAGACATTATGGGCGGAGTTCTTTCCGACCGAAGCTGGTACAACAAAAAAGCCGCCAACGGCGGAGTTCTGCGTGACCTTGGTGTACATCTTCTCGATCTTGCGATGTTCATTACCGATTTTCCCGAGATAGAGTCGGTATCTGCCGCGTCCTACCGTAAATTTACGGCAAACGGTCCGGTCGATCCCGAGCTTGCACGTGATATGAGTGAGGATATGTGTACAGCTCTTCTCAAGTTCAAGAACGGAATGTCCATAAATATGGAAGTATCCTTCGGCTCTATGATAAGCGAGGAGAAGCTCTTTACCAACGTCTATGGCACCGAGGCGGGAGTTGAACGCACCGAAGATGAGCTTAAGGTCATCCTCCACGACCCCGATTATGCATACAAGGTAACTTACCCAAGCCTCAAGAATGAAAAGGAGTTCAAAAACTGCATCCACGAATTTGCCGACTGCCTTATAAATGACAAGGAAGTTCCCGTTACTGCAGAACAAGCGTTAAAGGTTATTGAAATCCTTGATATGATCTACGAATCCGCAGAAAATTAAATAAAGATGAAGATTTTTGACCTTTCACGGTCAAAAATCCTCCTTAATTCTGCATTCTGCATTTTGCATTCTGTATTAATAAATAAAGGCAGTCCTCCGACTGCCTTTATTTATTGAAATATCTCGTCTTTTTTAACTTTTTCCCAATTTACCTGTAAGACCTTGATGGTCTTTGACATAATGCGTTCCTGGGTCTGATAGATATAACCCTCTGAGATCATTTTACGCAATGCCTCGGCAACCTTATCCTTGTCCGCATCGTTATATTTTGAAACAGCCTCAACAGTAGGCCAGAATGCGGGACGCTGTTTTTTCTTTTTGCCCTTTTGAGCATTCTGCAGGTTGCGGAGATTTCTGAGTATCATTCTGTAATATTCAAGATTCTCCGCCTTGGTGTTGGGAAGCTCAATGACCCATGAAGCCGAGTTTTTAAGCTGATTGCTTATAGCATCCTTGACGCCGTAGATTCCTACGTTCTTTTCGAGTTTGATGTTAAGGAAGCTTACCACCGATGAAAAATGTCCGTCGCCCGAGAAAATGATAAAGGTGTCGAGGTCCTGGGCGGTCATAGCTCGCTGGTAGATATGATCCAGCATGATAAAATCGGTATAGTCCTTTTTATGGTGATTGGATGCATTCTGTGTTTCGATAACGAAATTGGTCACCTCCCGGATACGGGGAATTTCTTGGCGAAGCGACTGATTTGAAAAATCTCCGAAAAAGCAAACCTCAGAGATGTTGTACTTCTTTGACATATCCGCATACCAGCCCTTGATATCAGGCTTGCGGTCGTGCATCTTGGTCATAGAAATATACCAATGCTCATAGTCCACAAAAACAACAGCTTTCGGCTTAATACTTACAGGGGTCATCTTTTTAAAGAGTCCGCTGAACAGTCCTATTTTTCTTTCCTCCTTTCTATAGTATTCGTATTATTATACTATATTTCAAAAATAAAATCAATATACAAATTCTCTTATTTACTTTATCCGTTTTTTGGTGTATAATAAATTATATATAACTATAATTAAGGAAACGTTCTTATGAAAAAATTACTTGTTATCGACGGAAACTCTATACTTAACCGTGCTTTTTACGGTATTCGTCCTCTTTCCACAAAGGAGGGCCTGCCTACCAATGCGGTGTACGGTATGACAAATATCCTGTGGGGAAAGTTAGAGCAGTACAAGCCCGACTATGCTGCTGTTGCCTTTGACCTTAAAGCCCCTACCTTCCGTCATAAAGAGTATGACCAGTATAAAGCCAACCGTCACGGTATGCCTGACGAGCTTGCACAGCAGCTACCCTATGCCAAGGAAATGTGTGCAGCACTGGGTATGGCGGTAATCTCAAAAGAGGGCTACGAGGCTGACGATATCCTCGGTACTTACGCCGAGGCTGCCTCAAAGGAAGGCATCTTTGCCTACGTGCTGACAGGTGACCGTGATTCACTTCAGCTTATAGATGAAAATGTCAATATTCTCCTTGCTACAAATAATGATACGTTAACATTCAATACAGCCGCCTTTGTGGAAAAGTACGGCGTTACCCCCGACACCTTTGTGGATGTAAAGGCACTTATGGGAGACAGCTCCGACAATATTCCCGGTGTTCCCGGAATCGGTGAAAAGACCGCATTAAAATTAATTTCAGAATATCACGACCTTGACAACCTCTATGAAAAATTTGAGGATTCAGACCTTACAAAGGGTGTTAAAAATAAGCTCCGTGAGGGCAAAGACAGCGCATATATGTCAAGATTTTTAGCTAAAATAAACTGTGAGGTTCCTCTTGAAACAAAGCTGGAGGATATAGCTTATACAGGCTTTAAGACCGAGGAGCTTGCCGAGCTTCTCACCAAGCTTGAGTTCTCCAATATGCTCACCAAGCTTAACGTCAAGCCCAAGACCGTGGAGATAGAATGTGAGGCAACAGAGGTAGAGGATATCACATCTGTATGTAATACCGGCAAATGGGCTCTTACCCTTGATGAAGAAAAGGTATATGCTTCTGACGGCGAAAAGGTTTATTTCTCCGTATATGATAAAGACTCTCTTGCAAAGCTCTTTAGGGGTGAGTGTGAGATCGCAGTTTTCGACTCAAAATCCACCCGTCATATGTTATATGATATGGGTATAAATGCGAGTAATATAGTATTTGATATTATGCTTGCGGCATACGTGCTCAACGCAAGTGACCGTGTATACAGGGCAGAGGACGTATCTATCGCTTATCTTGGTTCCGGTTTTGTGGACAAGTGTAGTGAGGCAATGGCTCTGTATAAATTATGGAACGAGCTTGACTCTAAGCTCACCGACAAGGAAAGAGAGCTTTACTTCACAATAGAGCTTCCTCTTGCAAAGGTTCTTTGCAATATGGAGCGACAGGGCTTTAAGGTAGATATTGAAGGTCTTAAAAA
>JAZNKU010000430.1:0-5455 GCA_045578685.1 Eubacteriales bacterium | reverse complement strand
ACAAATTATCTCGGGTTTTCATTAAAATGACGCTATTTTACCCCCAAAAAACAGAAAAACACGACTTACGCACGCAAATATTGTCGATAAAGGTATATTCATGCATTTTCTGTATACACCGGCTTGTTTTTGACTAATATTATATTTTTTTGAAGAATAAAAATACATTTAATCAATCAAGCACTTATTTCGGCAGAACATACGATTTCAGATCTACTTGAACCGATAGATCAGAATGAGATCTCCAGCTTCTTCAGAGTTGCAGAATCTATATGCGACTGTAAAAGACCATATATGAATATTTTTTGAAAAAACTATTGACAAACAGTTTTTACGGTGCTACAATGTAGTAAATAATTTAATGGAGTAAACCAATGAATCGCACATTCAGTTTTAGCAACAACTATTATTGCTTTACCGAGTATTTTGGTAAGGTCATTTAGTGTTGCCGTGATTTTATTGGTCTTAGTATAATTAAGATTGACATAACCCCGGTAACCATAGGTTATCGGGGTTTTTATATTGAACACTATCCAAAGGAGATATATCATGATTATTGTTTTAAAGGAGCATCCCGAACAACAGCAGCTTTCCAATCTTGAAGAATGGCTGAACGGTTTAGGTCTTGAGATACATCACTCAGAGGGTATACACTCCACCGTGCTCGGTCTCGTAGGAGATACAACAAGGGTCGACATCGATCTTATTCAGGCTCTTGATATAGTTGCCGATGTAAAGCGTATTCAGGAGCCCTATAAGAATGCTAACCGAAAATTCCATCCTCTTGATACGGTAGTTAATGTGGGTGAGACCTCTGTCGGTGGTGAGGTGTTTGCAAAGATCGCAGGTCCCTGCTCTGTCGAAAGCGAGGAGCAGATAATCTCCATTGCAAGAGAGGTCAAGGCTTCGGGAGCTACTATGCTCCGAGGAGGTGCTTTTAAGCCCAGAACCTCCCCCTATGCATTTCAGGGCATGGGCGGAGACGGAATAGAGCTGCTTCTTAAGGCAAAAAAGGAAACCGGGCTTCCAATCGTCACCGAGGTGATGGACTTAAGCCAGCTTGATCTGTTTGCTGACGTTGATGTGATCCAGGTAGGCGCTCGAAATATGCAGAACTTCCAGCTCTTAAAGGAGCTGGGAAGATCCAAAAAGCCTATTCTCTTAAAGAGGGGCTTATCAGCTACCATAAGCGAGCTTCTTATGTCTGCGGAATACATTATGGCAGGCGGAAACGAAAACGTGATCCTCTGTGAGAGAGGCATCCGCACCTTCGAGACAGCCACCAGAAACACTCTTGACATTTCTGCCGTACCCGTACTCAAGGAGCTCTCACACCTTCCGATTATTATTGACCCAAGCCACTCGGCGGGTATCGCAAGATACGTTCATACCCTTACCATGTCGGCTGTGGCGGCAGGAGTTGACGGGATAATGATCGAGGTACATAACGATCCCTCAAAGGCACTCTGCGACGGTCCTCAGTCTATAAAGCCTGATGCGTTTGCAAAGATATCAAAGGATATAGATACACTTCTTTGTACAGTAAGAGGATTTTAACTATGAAAAAGACGGTTGGCATAATCGGTCTCGGCCTTATCGGCGGCAGCCTTGCAAAGGCGTTTAAAAAGCACACAGATCATACAGTCTTAGGATATAACAGAACTATATCCGTTTCTGAAAGAGCTCTTGATGACGAGGCTATAGACGGAATAATGTCCTTAGGAGACCTTTCGCTCAGCGATATGGTCATAGTTGCACTCTATCCTGAGGCTACGATAAATTTTGTCAAGGACAATATCGATATTTTTAAAAAGGGTGCAGTTATAATTGACTGTTCGGGTACCAAACAGAAGGTATGTACAGAGCTCTCTGCTCTCTGCCACAGCAAGGGGCTCTACTTTGTAGGCGGACATCCCATGGCAGGTATAGAGCGCTCGGGATATAAATATTCATATGCCGAGATGTACGAGGGTGCTACAATGATCCTCTGCCGCGACGAATATACCAATCTCATTGCCTTAAAGGCAGCAGAGCTTCTCTTCCTTGAGATAGGCTTTGGCAGAGTCACGGTAACCGATGCGGTAACCCACGATTCAAACATAGCCTTTACCTCACAGCTTGCACATGTGGTTTCAAATGCATTTATCAAGAGCCCTACAGCCAAGCGTCAGGATGGCTTCTCTGCAGGAAGCTATAAGGATCTGACCCGTGTTGCAAGGCTTAACGAGGATATGTGGACAGAGCTGTTCTTTGACAACAAAGAGCCTCTTGCCTATGAGATAGAAACTATTATAGACAGCTTACAAAAGTACCTCGACGCCCTTAAATCGGATGACAGAGATATGATGAGAAACCTGCTACGCGAGGGCAGAGAGGCAAAGGAATGTATAGGATAAATGAAGAAAGTTAACGTTAATACCTCCCGACCCTACGAGGTAAGGGTCGGACAGGGACTATTGAAAAATATTGCCCGGGAAATATCAACAGTCAAAAAGCCAGGAAAGTGTATAATAGTGTCAGATAACAATGTATTTTCCCTCTACGGCGAGGCGGTAAAGAGTTCTCTTACAGAAGCGGGATATACGGTATATGAAGCCGTATTCCCACACGGCGAGGACTCAAAGAACATGGAAACTGCCCTTTCGCTCCTGACAACTTTTTTTGAGGCAGGACTTACCCGTTCCGACTTTGCCATAGCGCTTGGAGGCGGTATAGTAGGAGATATATGCGGATTTGTTAGTTCAATTTATCTCCGCGGTATTGATTTTATTCAGATACCCACTACCCTGCTTGCGGCTATCGATTCCTCTGTAGGAGGCAAGACGGGAGTAAATACCGATTATGGCAAGAATCTCGTAGGTGCATTCCACCAGCCGATACTTGTGGTATGTGATACAGATACCTTCGAAACCCTACCCTTCGATATATATACCGCAGGCATCTGCGAAGCTCTGAAATACGGAGTAATCTGTGACAAGGAGCTTTTTGATGCCATAGGCAAGGTTGATATTGTGGATACCGTATGCCGATGTGTTCAAATCAAGGCGGATATTGTGGCAAACGACGAGTTTGATCACGGAGAGCGACAGCTTCTCAACCTCGGTCATACCCTGGGACATTCTATAGAAGCTTTAAGCGATTTTAAGATATCCCACGGTCACGCCGTTGGTCTGGGAATGCTCATAATAAGCCGTGCCTGTGAAAAACAGGGACTTTGCGAAAACGGTGTATCAGATAAAATAGAAGAAGCGTTAGAGAGCTTTGATATAAATACCGATATCAGCTACAGCCCTAAAGAATTAGCAACCTATGCTATGACGGATAAGAAACGTAAGGGTGACAAAATAACCCTTGTTATCCCAGAAAAGCTTGGAAATTGTGGGTTACATACCATATCTACAGACAAGTTAGAGGAATTTATCAGCTTATGATCGCTACATTAACTCCTGCCAAATTAACGGGCAGCATAGAAGCCGTCGCTTCAAAATCCTATGCTCACAGAATAATAATCGCCTCGGCTCTTGCCGATAAGCCTACCGAGATACACATCAACGGCATTTCAAATGACATTCTCGACACGGTAAATGCAGTAAATGCTCTTGGGGCAGCTGCAGCAATAAACGGCAATATAATATCTGTTAAGCCTATTATAAAGAAATCGGATGAAGTGACAATTGAAATTACAGAAAGCGGTACGACAGCCCGTATGATACTCCCCATAGCCTGTGCTCTATATGAAAAGGGGGTTCTGACAGGCAAGGGCTCTCTTACTAAAAGACCATTTGAACCCTTATGTAATTCTATATCCGAACACGGAGTAAGCTTTTCCGACTGCTTCTGCCCCATAAAATTTGAGGGTAAAATGACAGCGGGAGAGTTTAAGATATCAGGCTCAGAGAGCTCTCAATATATATCTGCGCTGCTCTATGCACTACCCCTTCTCAAGGACGAAAGCAAAATAACCCTTACCTCTCCCCTTGCTTCCGAGGGATACGTTGATATAACCCTTGACGTACTCAGACAGTTTGGTATAACAGATGGATTTGAGTATAACGGAAGTCAAAGATATATTTCTCCGCAAAGGATAACCGTGGAGGGCGACTGGTCAAACGCTGCATTCTGGCTCTGTGCAGGTGTAGATGTCAATGGGTTAAACTATAATTCCTGTCAGAGAGACAGACTATTCGACAGTGTAAAGGATATGGATAAGATAGACGCAGAGCATATTCCGGACCTTGTTCCCATACTGTCGGTATATGCCGCAGGAAAGCGTAAAACAACCCGTATATATAATGTCAGCCGTCTTCGTATAAAGGAAAGCGACCGTATCGTAAGTGTTTGCGATATGATAAGCTCTCTTGGTGGTAAGATAGAAGCTAACGATAACGAGATCGTAATATACGGCACAGGCTCACTTAACGGAGGTACAGTAAACAGCTACAACGATCACCGCGTCGTCATGAGTGCGGCTATAGCATCTACTATATGCAAAAACAAGGTCATCATCCGCGGATGCGAAGCGGTAAACAAATCATATCCACATTTTTTCAGAGATTTTAACCTACTCGGAGGTAAGGCAGATGTCAAATAGAATAGGAAACAGTATTTCCGTACAGATATTCGGACAGTCACATTCCAAGGTGATAGGCTGTGTTATCGAGGGTCTGCCTGCAGGGTTCAGACCCGATATCGAACTGATACAGAAGGATATCGACAGACGAAAAGGAGGTCAAAACAGGTATTCGACTGCACGGGCTGAGGCAGATATACCTTATATCCTCTCTGGTCTTGTAGACGGTGTAACCTGCGGTGCTCCTCTGTGCGTTTCGTTTAAGAATAAGGACACCAAGAGCGATGATTATAACAACCTCAGAGATAAGCCCAGACCCGGACACGCCGATTATACTGCGTTTGTCAGAACTAACGGTCATAACGATATCCGTGGCGGCGGCGAGTTTTCGGGAAGAATGACCCTGCCCTTATGCTTTGCAGGTTCGCTCTGTAAGCAGCTGCTTGAAACAAAGGGAGTTTATATAGGTGCTCATATCGCCTCAATCGGTATTGTAAACGATATCTTATATGACCCTGTAAACCTTACAAGACAGGATCTTGAGTCTGACGGATTCCCCGTCATCGATAAAGATATGGCTGAGGTCATGCAGAAATATATGACAGAGATCGCCGATGAGGGTGATTCTGTAGGCGGTGTTATAGAATGTGCCGCCATAGGTATGCCCGCAGGCTTCGGCTCTCCAATGTTTGAGGGAGTAGAATCCGAGATAGCCAAGATAATCTTTGGCATACCCGCCATAAAGGGAATCGAGTTCGGGGCAGGGTTTGCTGTTGGGGCTATGAAAGGCTCTGAAAACAACGATCCCTATGAATATGACGGCAACAAAGTAGTAACACAGACCAACAACGCAGGAGGAATACTCGGCGGTATCACCAACGGTAT
>JAZNKU010000429.1:0-4499 GCA_045578685.1 Eubacteriales bacterium | reverse complement strand
ATATCCGACGCTATGCAAAACTATATAACTACATTCTGTCAGTAAAGGAGTTTCATTGATGAAAAAGATTATTTCCTTCTCTCTCGTATTTGCCATGGTTCTGTCTATCGGCATAGTATTGTTCCCTATCGGAAACAACAGCGGTATCCTGGCAGCAGGCACTGCCAATGCGGACGATATCGTATTCACCTATGGCGGCGATGTTCTGCTGACTGCAGGCAAGGATAACACCTCCATGTACCTGACATGGGGCTCTGTAGGCACATCCCCGGACCGTGTGGAATGGGCAGAAACATCTAAGCTTGTAAACGGCAACCTGCCCGCAGATTGTAACAAAGCGTACAGTACAAAGGAAGCCAACTCTCTTCGCGAATGCACTGCAAGAGCTGAGGTTACAGGACTTAAGCCGAATACCGAATACACATACCGTATGGTACGATACGACGGCACGGTTTCTTCTCTTTACAGCTTCAAAACAGGAGCACAGGATAAATCCTTCTCCTTTATCCTTGCAGGTGACCCCCAGATCGGTGCAAGCGGCACGGATAACGACTTTACCGGCTGGACCGAGACCATCGACAACGCAATAGAGTGGTTTGGTGATGATATCGAGTTCGTTATGACCGCAGGTGATCAGGTGAACGAGCATAATATCAAAAGGCAGTACAACGGTTTTGTTCTTCATGACTGGCTGCGCAGCCATCCTATCATCACAACAGTAGGAAACCACGACAACGGCTCGGGATACAGCCAGTATGTAACATACAGCGACGTAGATCAGAACACCACCGATGAAGCCGGCATATACGGCGGCGACTACTGGGTAAACTATGACGGCGTACTTATTATGTCTCTTAACGTAAACGAAATGAGCGCCGCAAAGCATAAGGCGTTTATGGAAAAAGCAATTGCCGAGTACACCGAGATTCACGGTGAACCGATATGGACTATCGCAACCTTCCATTTCAGCATGTACACGGCAGGTGCACGTGCATCCGAATTTTCAAGCTGGCGTAACACCCTTGGTGTATACTTATCCGAGCTTGGAGTTGATGCCGTGCTTTCGGGACATGACCACGTATACACCCGTGCTTATATGATAAACGGCACAGATATAATCGACTCTGCAGACGAATATCTTCCCGTAGGTAATGATGTTTACGGCAGCTACCATGACCCCAAGGACGGCGATGTTTTCTACCTTACCGCAAACTCTGCTTCGGGAAGCAAGTTCTACGATCTGCTTGACAACCAGCCTCCCTATGCCGTAGTCGCAAATCAGGAGAACACCCCTAACATCACAAAGATCGACGTTACTCCCGACTCTCTTGTATTTACCACCTACCGCAGCTCTGCGGTAAATGAAATGAGCGATGTTATGGACTTCTTTGCTATACACAGAAGTACCGACGCAGACAAATACGCTCCTACCCTCAATGTTCCCGAGGTAACATACTTCTCTGTTCAGGACGGTATTGATATCTATAAGGGCATCACAGCTTACGACAATGTTGACGGAGACCTGACCGATAAGATCACGGTCAACGGAACCCCCAACGCAACAGGTACATCCACCCTTACATTTACCGTAACCGATGCGGCCGGTAACACCACCGCAAAGCAGCGCACCTTTATTCCTCTTGACACACAAAAGGTAGTAACAACCGAAGAAACCGTATGGAAATACCTCGATACAGGTATTGACCTTTACGGAATGGAGGACGACAGACTGAGCTGGAGAACATTTGATTTTGACGACAGCTCCTGGAAAGAGGGTAAAAGCGGTTTTGGTGCCAAAGGCGAGGAAGCAGGTGTTCATGACGGCATTGTTCCGGCAACCCATATCAGCCTCTATTACCCCGAGGGATCGGACGAGGAGGGTTCAAACATTCCCTGCTATTTCTTCCGTACCACATTTGATGTAGACAACCCCGAAAGAATCTCCCAGCTCAAGGGCAGACTCTACTATAACGATGCATGTCTTGTCTACATCAACGGAGTTCTTGTGGCTGATTTCAACACAGCAGTTTACGCCGAAGGTGAGATATTATATAACGGCAACCACGCACCGGGAGATGCACAAGCAGCTCTGGGTTCGATAAACATAGCCGATCAGGCAACCCTTAATGCTATCAACCTGAAAGAAAAGGACAACATTATTGCAGTTCAGCTCTATCAGTTCGAGTCCGAGCCTGACGGCGGTATCTTCTTCCACTTTGAAAACCTCGATGCCAACGCAGACGGAATAGACTTTCCCTTTACCGATGTAAAGCCCACACACTGGTACTATGATGCAGTGACAAAGGCTTATTCCAAGGGTCTGTTTGTCGGAACAAGCGAGGATAAGTTCTCTCCTAACGGCTCTATGACAAGAGCTATGACCTGGGCGGTATTAAGCCGTATCGCAGGTGAAAACATCGGTGCCTCAGAGGGCAAATGGTATCTGGGTTATCAGAAATGGGCTATGGAAAACGGAGTGTCCGACGGACAGCGTCCCAACGACAATGTTACCCGCGAGCAGCTTGTTTCCATGCTTCACCGTATGCAGAACAATCCTGTGGCAGAATGTGATCTCTCACGCTTTGCAGATGCAGGTAAGATCTCAAATTGGGCTATGGAATCTGTAGCATGGGCTGTAGATACGGGACTCATAGTAGGTAAAGGTGAGCTTATTGCTCCCCGTGACAACGCAACAAGAGCGGAGGGCTCCGTGCTTCTGCTTAAATATCTCGAAATAGAGGGATAAACAAATGAAAAGAAATAATATTATACAAAAACTCACAATTATTTTGGCAATATGCCTTATAGTTACTTCTTTGCCGATATTTGCGGCAAGAAATCAGAGCTCGGTCATCCCCGGGGATAACGCCAGAGCTCCCGAGCCTGCCAATCCCTACGGCTATGATACTATCATAACCAAGGGTAAGGACGACAGCTATTATCACGTTACTTGGTCCTCTGAGCTCAGCGGTACCACCGAATATATCCAGTGGATCGAAGCTGACAAGGTCGTTGACGGCGTGTTCCCCGCAGATGCATATAATACAAAGGCTGCAAAGACCCCCGGTGTTTGCCGTGCCAAGATGACAGATCTTAAGTCGGGTACCGACTACGCTTACCGTGTAGGTAACGATCTCACAGGCTGGTCGGAAGTATATTACACCTCTGTAGGTAACACCTCGGATAACTGTTTCTCCTTTCTCTCGGTAGGAGATCCTCAGGTGAACTCTAACGTTGACGGCGAAACCTGGAATCTCTCTCTTGAAAAAGCGAAGAACTGGTTTGGCAACGACGTTGAGTTCATACTCAGCTTAGGCGACCAGACAAACTCAGGAGATGTTGAAGCAGAGTTTGACTATTTTACATACCCCGAATATCTGCGTTCTCTGCCTATGGTTACTGTTCTCGGCAACCACGATGACAGGGGTGCAAACTACAGCGAGCATTTCACCTACACAGATGTAGATCAGTCTTCCCTTACCGACGGCGGTGTATACGGCGGCAGTTACTGGGTTGCGCATGACGGAATGCTCATCATCACCCTTAACTTCCAGTATGAAAGCGAAGCCTCTCATATCGCATATACCGAAAAGGCTATTAACGAATATAAGGCAATCTACGGTGATCCTGTATGGACTGTCGTCGCCTTCCACGATTCTCTCTTCTCGGGGGCGGCTTCCCGTTACCTTGAGACCAACGAAAAGAGAGACAACTTCTCTGCGGCGTTCTCCCGTATGGACGTTGATGCGGTGTTTATGGGTCACGATCATATATACACAAGAACATATATGATCAATAACTCCAACATTATCGACGACGACGAGAGATACACCCCTGTATGGGGAGACAGATACGGCAGTATGCGTGACGTAAAGGACGGCGATGTGGTGTTCTTTACAATGAACTCCTCCTCGGGCTCTAAGTTCTACGAGATGACAAGCAAGGCTCTCCCCTTTGCAGCCAACGCTAACCAGGAGAATGTCGCCAACATCACCAAGGTAGATGTTACCCCCGACTATATGGCGGTATACACCTACCGTTGCGGACAGAACAACGAGGTAGGCGATCTTGTTGACTTCTTTGCTATCCACAGAAGTGTGGAGGAGGATAAGTACGCTCCCGCTCTCAACGTTCCCAACACTACATATTATTATACCGACGATATTCCCGAGCTCATGGCGGGCATCACCGCATACGATAATATTGACGGTGACCTGACCCCCTTCATCACCTGCAGCGGTACCGTTGATCCCTATGCGATCTCCACCGTTACCTACACCGTTTCTGACAAGGCAGGCAACATTGCCAAGGTTGAACGCAAGTTCATCCCTCTTGATGCCGAGGAGCTTATCAGCTCTGAGGACACCGTGTGGGAATATACCGATATGGGTGAATGGCCCTTTGACTTTGACGACGGCTACGACGAATACCGCTGGACCACCGAAAGCTATCAGCCCGAAGGCTGGAAGAACGCCAAGGGACCCTTCGGCTCTATAAAC
>JAZNKU010000428.1:0-2687 GCA_045578685.1 Eubacteriales bacterium | reverse complement strand
CCACGGGAGAAGGTCTTTATGGTATCGTTGGGCATAGCGCCGTAGAAGCCGGGGATAACGGCATACTGATGCTTTGCCAAACGCTGGCTCATAGCCTCGTTTGTCTTCTCTGAGTCAAAGGTACCGTCCTCCTTGAAGAAGATGACCTCTGCTGCATCTATAAAGTCAAAGTTAAGGTACTTTGCAAGTATCTTACCGTTGAGGTACTCGCCGCGGCTGGCAACGAAGTCACGGCCCGCCTTGTGAAGTACCGAGTGACGGATAAAGTAATAGTCCTCCTCAAGGCTGAAGTCCTCGAGACCCAGATCCTTTATAATACCGTCGTAACGGTCTGTAATACGGCTGAATATTTCGTCTATACTCTCACCCTGAGATGCCATCTTATAGCAGGTGTACAGAAGGTCTGTAACCTTATCGTCGTCAGAAAATCTCTTGCCGGGAGCGGAAGGAACAACATAGTGACGGCTGTCTTCAGCCAGCACGATATCCGCTACCTTCTTAAACTGCTTTGCGTCGGCAAGGGAGCTGCCGCCGAACTTAACTACCTTTAACATTTTCGGAATTTCTCCTCTGTAAATAAAAATTAATCGAATTATAGACATTATATGAAATAATTTAATATTTGTCAAGGTCAAAACGTATATATATTTCAAGGCAGGTGTTTAAAATGAAAATAACTTATACAAATAAACCCATGAACTGTCAGAAGGGCAGTAATGCCTCTATAAAAACCATTGTTTTTATGAGCTGTCTGGTTGCCTGTATGGTGGCGGTAAAGGTCATATATAATCCTACAGATACTATGGAGGACGTGGCGGCAATGGCGGAGATACAGGGGGAGACTATCTCCGAGGAGACGGGAGAGATTTATTAAATGCGGAGTGCGGAATGCGGAGTGCGGAATAAAAGAGATTTTTGTTGCTTTAAAGCAACAAAAATTCCATTTGATTTGGAGTGGATTTGTTGAAGATCAAAATTCCTGCAGTAACGATCATTTGTCTCATAGGTCTTATATTCATCGAGCCAACCGTGTATCTTGGGCTGATATTTTTGTCAATTCTTCTCCACGAAGCGGGACATCTTTGGGTTATGGCTCTGTTTGGAATAGGTATAGAAAGTGTAACTCTTCTTCCCATCGGCATCGACATAAAAAGGCGGCAGAAATATATATCTTATACAAAAGAGATCGTTCTTGCTTTAGCAGGTATAGCGGTAAATATGCTTGCGTTTTTTATCTTCAAAAAGTATGAGTTTTTTGCATATACAAACCTACTCTATGCCCTTATAAATCTTATACCGACAAAAGGTCTTGACGGCGGTAATGCCCTTGAGGCCTTTTTACTCTCCTACTTTGATATGGAAAGGGCTGACCGGGTACTGAAGACAGTATCGTTTGTCTTTGTTATACTGCTTTGGATGCTCGGGATATATATCCTGTTTATCCTCAATGGAAATATAAGTATTTTTGCGCTGTCGGTATTTCTGTTCATTTCAACTATTATGAAATAATTTATCAAAAACTATTGCATTTATATGCGATTTTTGATATTATTACTTTGTATTTACAGAAACGGATTTTGCACGAATTTTAGAAGGGAAAACCCTTTTCTGCACGATTTGTTTGTCACTCCTTGGAGTGTTTTTTTCGTGTAGCGCTTTTTACCGTGCAAAGGAAACGAAAATAAATAATACAAAAAATCATTATTTATTTTTAGGAGAACAAAAAGCAAATGAGTAATTCCAAAAACAAAATCATTGAATTAAAAAACGTTTCAATGACCTTCCGTGACAGCGATACCCCCGTTCTTAACAACATATCGCTGGACATCCACGACAACGAGTTCGTTACCCTGCTGGGCCCTTCGGGCTGCGGTAAGACTACCACCCTTCGTATCATCGGCGGCTTTGCTACTCCCGACACGGGCGACCTTCTCTTTAACGGTAAGCGTATCAACGACGTTCCTCCCTACAAGCGACAGGTAAATACCGTATTCCAGAAGTACGCCCTTTTCCCTCATCTCAATGTTTACGACAACGTTGCCTTCGGACTTCGTATCTCAAAGGTACCCGAAAAGGAGATAAAGCAGAGGGTCATGGAGATGCTGGAGATCGTGGATCTCGCGGGCTTTGAAAAGAGAACCATAGATCAGATGTCGGGCGGTCAGCAGCAGCGTATCGCTATTGCCCGCGCACTTGTAAACAACCCCAAGATACTGCTTCTTGACGAGCCTCTGGGTGCTCTTGACTTGAAGCTCCGTAAGGAGATGCAGATAGAGCTCAAGAAGATACAGCAGCGTATGTCCATCACCTTCGTGTATGTTACCCACGATCAGGAGGAGGCTCTTACAATGAGCGATACCGTGGTCGTTATGAACAAGGGTGAGATACAGCAGATAGGTACGCCTCAGGATATCTATAACGAGCCTGTCAACGCCTTCGTTGCCAACTTTATCGGTGAGAGCAATATTCTCCCCGGTATCATGCACCGCGATTATCTCGTTGAGTTTGCGGGCAATAACTTTGACTGTGTTGACGGCGGCTTTGAGGAGATGGAGCCTGTAGACGTAGTCATCCGTCCCGAGGATATCACCATAGTTCCCGCCTCAGACGAGGTGCTTAACGGTGTTGTTGAGACCGTTACCTTTAAGGGCGTTCACTATGAGATAGTAGTAAACGCTTACTCGGAC
>JAZNKU010000427.1:0-3890 GCA_045578685.1 Eubacteriales bacterium | reverse complement strand
TGGAGGGCTTTGTAGCTCTTGATGCACTTGCAATGGTATTGTCAGGTAGCGTTGTGATCGGTGCAATCTTTATGGCAACCGACTACACAACATCACCCTCCACCCCCTGGGGTAAGGTGATATTCGGTATCGGAGCGGGTCTTTTTACCTGTCTGATCAGATACTTTGGTACTTATCCCGAGGGAGTTTCCTTCGCTATCCTGTTTATGAATATCCTCACACCATACATCAGTCAGTGGACAAGACGTAAGGTGTTTGCGACAGGAGGTAAGAAATAATGAAGAATTATATAAAGAATCTTTTGGTATTTGTTGCCATCTGTACTATGATAACACTTTTACTTGCTATTACAAATCATATTACAGCTCCTATTATCGAAAAGAATATGAACGCAACGGCAAACGCAGCACTCTTAGAGGTTATGCCCGAGGGTAAGGGGTTTGAGTCTGTTGAGCTTGCTGAATATGAGTTTCCTGCTACAGTGAACGAGGTTTTTAAAGAGACTGAGGGTCAGGGATATGTTGTAAAGCTCGTTACCGCGGGCTACGGTAACGATATGGTCATCATGTGCGGTATCAACGCTGATGGTGTTGTTACGGGTGCAGTCTGCACTTCATCTAACGAAACTCTCGGTAAGGAAAAGATCTATGGTGAGGGCTTTGCCGGTAAAAATGCAGAAGAGGTTGAAGCTGTTGATATTATCGCCGGTGCAACCAAAACTACCGAGGCGTATAAGAATGCAGTCAAGGATGCGCTCAATACTGCTATAATCTTAGGAGGAGGCTCTGTTGACATCCGCACAGAGGAAGAGATACTTGCCGATAACCTCAATGCTGCGTTGCCTGAAGGTGAGGGTAAGTTCGAAAAATGGTTCAAGGTAGAGCAGCTTGACTCTATTGATTCTGTATATATTGCAGAGAACGGTGCAGGCTATGTATTCGTAACAGGTGAGCAGTTTGTAGGTGTTAAGGCTGACGGAACCGTTGTAACAGACGGTGTATCCGCTACCGACATCTATACCAATGCCGTTGCTGTAATCAGCTCCTCATCCACAGAGGAGATTGATATCACAGCTTATCCCGATCTTGAACTTACAGTCGTCGGTGCCAAGAAGACCGCGAGCGGTAACTATGTGCTTGAAACAAAGGGTCCCGGTTACGGTATCAAAGGTGGAGACGAGTATCATCCTGCTTCCGGCGAATATATAATCGTTAAGGTTTCGGTAACTCCCGATCTTAAGATCATCGACTGTCTCACCGTTTCCGAGGAAGAGACTGACGGTCTTGGCGATGCTTGTGCAAGCGAAAGCTTCTACGGTCAGTTTGCAGGCAAGGGTGAGACCGATTATACCGAGATCGACGCGATCAGCGGTGCAACCTTAACTACTAACGGTTATCTGCAGGCAATAGAGCGTGCATTTGCTGCAATTAAAGTACTGAATGGGGGTGTCTGATAATGAAAGAAAAATCTTCTCTTTCTGTATTACTTCGCGGAATAATTAAAGAAAATCCCGTGCTGGTACTGATGCTGGGCACCTGTCCTACGCTTGCTACCACTACCACCGTTAACGGTGCGTTTGGTATGGGTATTGCGGCGTTGGCAGTGCTTCTTTGTTCCAATATATTTATTTCGCTTTTCCGTAAGATCATCCCCGAAACCATGCGTATCCCCTGTTATATCGTTATAATAGCCGGATTTGTAACAATGGTTAAGATGCTGGTACAGGCATTTCTTCCTGATTTGTATGTTACATTAGGTGTATATCTTGACCTTATTACCGTAAACTGTATCATTTTGGGACGTGCCGAAATGTTCGCAAGCAAAAATACCGTTGTGTCCTCGGCCCTTGACGGAATAGGTATGGGCTTAGGATTTACCTTGGCGTTGACAGTTATGGCGACTGTTCGTGAGGTTTTAGGTGCAGCTTCCTTTGCAGGTATTGCTATTCCTTTTATGGAAAACTATAAGATCGAATTTTTCAACAAGGCTCCCGGCGGTCTTCTGGTATACGGTCTGATGATAGCACTTATTCATGTTGTTACACGAGGCAAAGCTCCGCGCAAGGAGTCCTTCGGATGTGAGGGCTGTGTACACAGCGAGACCTGTGTTATAGGAACTTGTAAAAGGGAAGGAGTCAAGAACTGATGGAAAACTTTAAAATTTTAGTAATAATACTTCTTTCTTCCGTATTTGTAGATAACTATGTTCTCAGCCGCTTCTTGGGGATCTGTCCCTTCCTCGGTGTGTCTGAAAAGAAGGATCAGGCTGTGGGTATGGGCATTGCCGTAACCGCAGTTATGTTGATCGCTACAGCTGCGACCTGGCCCATACAGTATTATATTCTTGATACTATGGATCTCGGATATCTTCAGAACATTGTGTTTATTCTTATCATTGCTGTTCTTGTACAGATATTGGAGATGTTCCTTAAGAGATTCGTGCCTTCGCTTCACAAGGGACTTGGCGTATATCTGCCTCTCATAACGACTAACTGTGCGGTGTTGGGCGTTACCATCAATAATATTATTGATGGATACAGCTTTATAGAATCTATGGTCAGCTCCCTCGGATGCGGTCTCGGCTTTTTATTGGCGATGGTGCTGTTCGCCGGAGTTCGCTCGCGTATCAATGATGCATATGTACCCGGACCCTTCAAGAAGCTTGCAGTTACTCTTATTGCCGCATCCTTTATCTCATTGGCGTTTATGGGATTTGGCGGAATAGTTGAAAACATTTTCGCTTAATGGGAGGTTGACGATGAATATACTAATTGCATTTCTTATTATACTTGCTATTGCTGTAATCGTTGGCGTGCTGTTGCTTGTGTGTTCACACTTCTTCTATGTTCCCGAAAATCCCATAAAGAGGGAAATACGCGAGTGCTTGCCCGGTGTAAACTGCGGTGCTTGCGGGTACAAGGGCTGTGACGACTATGCCGAAGCATTGGCGAACGGCGGTGTAAAGCCGAATCTTTGTGCCCCCGGAGGCAAGGCTACCGTTGAAATGATCGGAGATATTCTCGGTGTAAAAGCCGAAGCGCCGAAGGATACTGTTGCATTCGTTGCATGTAACGGTCATTGCGATGCGACCTTCAAAACCGCTGAATATCGCGGTATACAGACCTGTGCTGCTGCATCCATGCTGTACGGCGGTGACAATTCCTGCAGCTTCGGCTGCTTGGGGCTCGGTGACTGTGCGTCAGCTTGTCCTGCAAACGCAATATGCCTTGCAGACGGTGTTGCACGAATTGACGCTTCACTCTGTTTAAGCTGTGAACTCTGTGTATCCACCTGTCCCAAGCATATTATACACATTATTCCTCAGCAGACCGAGCCTGTTGTTATGTGCAGTAACAAACAGAAGGGTGTAAGTGCTAAGAAAGCTTGCAAAAACGCTTGCATTGGTTGCAGAAAATGCGAAAAGAGTTGTCCTAACGGAGCTATAACAGTGGATGGAAACTTAGCTTCGGTGGACTATACTAAGTGTACAAGCTGTGGTGCATGCGTGCTTGAGTGTCCCACAGGATGTCTTAAAAATGTATTTTTCTAAAAATTCTGCGGATACTAATATTTCAAACCCTACGAACAATAAGGAAATCGGGATTAAGCGTCATATCCGTAACGATATAATTCTGATTTTCTGCCTTTTGTTACTGGCCGCATTTGGCCTGTTCTACTTGTACGGGCTTCGGAATACGGGGGATACCGTCAGAGTTACGGTTGATGGAAGAGAATATGCAACTTATCCTTTATCACAGAATATAACCGAGGATATATATACGGGTGATGATTCAGAGTACCACAACCGATTGGTTATAAAGGACGGTAAGGCGTATATAGAAGCTGCCAACTGTCCTGATGGCATATGTGCTGAGCATTCTAAGGTGTTCC
>JAZNKU010000426.1:0-5625 GCA_045578685.1 Eubacteriales bacterium | reverse complement strand
GGTATGATAGCAAATCTGCTCGACTCCGAATCCGAGACTCAGACCCCCTTGCAGCAGAAGTTAGCTCAACTGGGTAAATATCTCGGTATTATGGCTCTTGCGGCTTGTGCCGTGATATTCGTAGTAGGTCTTATCAACGATATAGATCCCCTTCATATATTCATGACGGCAGTTTCCCTTGCGGTTTCAGCTATTCCCGAGGGTCTGCCCGCAATCGTTACCATCGTTCTTTCTATCGGTGTTCAGCGTATGGTTAAGCGTAACGCTCTTATCCGAAGGCTTCCTGCCGTTGAGACCTTAGGCAGCGCTTCTATCATCTGTTCGGATAAGACGGGTACCCTTACCCAGAACCGTATGACCCTCGTCAAGGCTTATCTTGATAACGGAATATTTGAGGATATTACCGACAGCAACAGCGAAGCCGTAAAAGAGCTTCTTATGTACGGTACACTCTGTTCTGACGGCTCTGTTGTATTTACAGAGGAGGGCGAGCAGCATATCGGTGACCCTACCGAGACCTCTATCGTCCTTGCCGCACATAAGAACGGTATGCCCAAGGAAGAGCTTAACGGCAAATACCCCAGACTTGCAGGCATCCCCTTTGACTCTGACCGTAAGCTCATGACAAGCGTCAATAATATCAACGGCAAAAACATCGTTATTGTTAAGGGTGCTTTTGATATGATGGCAGAACGCTGTGTCAAGGGTGATCTTAATAGAGCCAAGGAAATGACCGAGTCTATGAGTAAGGATGCACTCCGCGTCCTTGCCGTAGGCTATAAGGAGATAGATTCGGTTCCCGCAGAGGCAACCTCCGAGGAACTTGAAAACGGACTTACCTTTATGGGTCTTGTGGGTATGATCGACCCGCCCAGACCCGAGTGTAAGGTTGCCGTTGCCACCTGCCGCCGAGCAGGTATCAAGCCCGTTATGATAACGGGTGACCATGTGGTTACCGCTTCCGCTATAGCCAAGGAGCTTGGCATCCTTGAGGATGGAGATATGGCTATCACCGGTGCAGAGCTCGACGCTATGACCGACCGTGAGCTTGACGAAAAGGTTGAGAGCATATCGGTATATGCCCGCGTATCTCCCGAAAACAAGATACGTATAGTCAAGGCATGGCAGCGTAAGGGTCAGGTAGTATCCATGACAGGCGACGGTGTAAACGATGCCCCTGCTCTTAAAGCGGCTGATATCGGATGCGCTATGGGTATCACGGGTACCGATGTTGCCAAGGGAGCGGCTGATATGACCCTGACCGACGATAACTTTGCTACCATAGTTGAGGCTGTCCGTGAGGGCAGAGGAATCTACGCCAATATCAAGAAGGTTGTAGGCTTCCTTCTCGGCACCAATATCGGTGAGGTAATTCTTGTATTCGTAGCAATGCTTCTCTGGCACAAGACACCGCTTCTCTCCATGCAGCTTCTCTGGATAAACCTTGTAACCGACTCTCTTCCCGCAATAGCTCTCGGTATGGAGGCTGTTGAAACAGACGTTATGGACAGAAAGCCCAAGCCCAAGAATGAGGGAATATTCGCAGGGGGCTTAGGTGTACGAGTGGTGCTTCAGGGAGCTATGTTTGCACTTCTCTCGCTTCTTGCATTTTGGCTTGGCGGTGGACATAATGATGCGACCCTTGCGGTAGGTCAGACCATGGCGTTTATGACTCTGTCTCTTTCTCAGGTCATTCAGGCGTTCAATATGCGCTCTGATAAATCTATTTTCCGTATCGGTCCCTTCACCAACCGTAAGCTGAACTGGGCAGCTTTAGCTTCTATAGCTTTAGTTCTTTTACTGCTCTTTACCCCCGTGGGTATAGCCTTCGGTCTTGTAACGCTGACCCTTAAACAGTATCTTATCTGTACGGGGCTTATCTTCGTTCCTACTGTAATTATGGAGATCTCAAAGCTTATCTTTAAAAAGTAAGGAGATATCAAATGGAATTCAATTCATCAAAGATGAAGAAACTTGCCAAGTGGCTTGTGGGCATCGTGGCTGTATGTATACTTATATATCTTGGTGTTAACAACATAAGCGTTCTGGCAAAGTCCGTATCATTTATCTTCAATATATCAGGTCCCCTTATTTTGGGTCTCGTATTTGCATTGATACTCAATGTGCCCATGAGCTTTTTTGAGAGGAATTTCTGGCCTAATGCCAAGCAAAAGTTCCGGCAGAAGCTTCGCAGACCCGTTGCCTTCATAACATCGTTGATTATGATATTGGGTATACTCATCGGCATCATAGTTTTGGTTATTCCCGAGTTTATCGAAGCTGTGACCATAACGGCAAAGGGTGTTATGGATCTGGCAAGGGAGCTGTCCCATATGGATAAGAACTCCGGACTTTACAGATTCTTTGACGGCATCCTTTTGAAAATCGACTGGAATAGCATCATAACCTCTATACAGAGTTGGATCACCAATATCGGCTCCGGAATAATGGATTCTGCGGTCAACACCGTAACAGCCCTGTTCGGAGGAATAGTTGATTTCTTTATAGCTCTTGTGTTTGCCGTATATATTCTGTTTTCCAAGCAGACTCTTAAGTCGCAGGCAACCCGTCTGGTAAAGGCGTGGTTACCTTCGGGTGTGGGATCATGGCTGATTCACGCTTCATCCGTTGCGTCAAGAGTGTTCAGGAGCTTCGTTTCGGGTCAGACTATAGAGGCACTGATCCTGGGAGTGCTTTGCATGCTTGGCATGTTCATACTCCGTATCCCCTATGCACCTATGGTGGGTGCTCTTGTGGGAATAACAGCTCTTATTCCTGTTGTCGGTGCATATGTGGGAGCAGGTGTAGGTGCGTTTATGATACTTACTGTTGACCCCTGGAAGGCACTTATGTTCCTTATATTCCTTATCGTTCTCCAGCAGATCGAAGGTAACCTTATATACCCCAAGGTCATGGGTACACGTGTCAACCTTCCCTCGTTGTGGATACTTGCTGCTGTAACCGTAGGCGGCGGACTGGCTGGCCCCGTGGGTATGCTTCTGGGAGTTCCCATAGCGTCTACGGCATATATCCTTCTTCGTGAAGCAACCGAGAAAAAAGAGGAAAAAAACAAAGCAGCCGAGCTGCTTGACGAAGAAAGCGAAATAATCGAAATAGATGATTAAAACATAAAAGAGCAGGCATAGAGGGCACTCCCTTACGGAGTGTGCCTCTATACCTGCTCTTTAATATATTCTATAAGATCGTTAAAATTACCGTGGGGATAATCCGAAATATCCTTGTTATGTCTGTTTATCATATGGTCCGTTATGAGAAATACCCTCATACCGAGCTCACGGGCTGCCATATCCTCGTCTACATCGTTGCCTACCAAGAGACACTCGCAGGGCTTTAGACCCATACGCTCGTATATACTTCTGAAGTAGTCGGGATTAGGCTTAGCAAAGCATGAATCCTCAAAGGATGTAAAGAACTCAAAGTCAGACTCCTCAAAGCCTGCCCACCTGATACGCTTTTGGGTAGCGATACGGGGGAAGAGGGGATTTGTGGCAAGGGTGATACGCATATCCCTTGATCTTATATAATCTATAGCTTTTTTTGCATCGGGGTCGGGGGTGGCAACAGAGGACAGCTGATCAAAATCCTTGGTGTAGTATTCATCAAGAAGCCTGAGGGTCTCGTCGGTGACATCAGGCAGGTGCTTTTTGAAGTAATGCCAGAATGCACTTTCGTTGGTACAGGAGCCGTTGTTTCTGTACATGGCGCGTATGCCGTGCCATATAGCGTTCACAAGCTCCTCGCTGTCATGATCTGCAGGAGCAAGCTTGTCGCAGAGAGCATCGAAATAGAGCTTCATAAACTCGTTCTGATCCATGGGCAGAAGCGTTCCGTCAAGGTCAAAGAGAACGGCCTTGAGGGTGATATGGTCCTTGGAAATTCCGTGCTCGGACATACATCTGAGGTTAGCCGCAATAGTTTCGAGGGTTTTGTAAAAGGTCTTTTTTTCGGCAGGCGTAGTTCCGGTTCCTGCCATCTCAACGGCAAGGTTACCCTTTTCGGATACATATTCCGCAGCTTCTATACCCTTGTCGGTAAGCTTGATCGCGGCACGGTAGGAGTTGTTATTGGATGATGCTTTTGTTACCAGTCCCTTTGACTCCATAGCCGAGATCGCACGGGATACATCTGCCTTGTCACGGCAGCATATTTCAGCTAACCGAGCGGCGGTAATACCCTCGGGATTACGGTACATTGCGGACAGGTAAACGGCATAAGTACCTTTAAGGTCGAATTTTGCCATTTCATCAGATGTTATCTTATGCCAATGTCGAGAAACCTCAAATATAAGTGCTGAAAATTTATCGAAGCCTTCCAATGTTACTACCTCATAAAAAATAATAGTGAAATTCTATCAAACAAATATTAATATGCTTAGTTAATGTTGTTAACAAATATGTTTTTTCATATTGACATAATTGAAATATGGTGATATAATCAATGTACTTATTAAAAGCTATGACGAAGACGTAAGGGTTGCAGAGTATCCAGAGAGTCGGCGGTTGGTGAAAGCCGATATACGAGCCTCCCGTTACCATCACTTCCGAGCCGAGGGCGTGAAATATTCTATAGGGTATACCTATGTACAGTAATTCCTTCCGTGAAGCTGCGTTAAGGCAAAAGGAGTTGACAGACTCCGAGAGTGGCGATTTATCGCAATTTGAGTGGTACCGCGAGTGTAATACACCCGTCTCAAAGCAAACTTAGCTTTGAGACATTTTTTGTCGTATAGCAAATTGTGTTATGGCGTGTGATAAACAAAGGTATTTATTTTGCTACAGAGCGCAGTTTGCCTTGGGGAGGCTCGCCCCTTTTGTTTCAAAGCGGAAATAAGCTGAGGTAAAAACTATGTTGACACTTGACAAAATTTTCAATGCGCAGACCGTACTGCGCAAGATCATCAGACCTACAAACTGTGTGCGTGCATACGGTATTGCAGAGGACTGCCGTCTTTACTTAAAGCCGGAGAATCTTCAGATAACAGGCTCCTTTAAGGTAAGAGGTGCAGGCTACAAGATAGCCATGCTCTCCGAGGAGGAGAAGGCAAAGGGCGTTATAGCCTGCTCGGCGGGTAACCATGCACAGGGTGTTGCTCTTGCCGCATCCAAGAACGGCATAAAGTCGCTTATCTGCCTTCCCGATACGGCACCTATTTCCAAGGTAGAGGCTACCAAGGGCTACGGTGCAGATGTCTGCCTTGTTCCGGGATGCTATGACGATGCATACAAGAAGGCGCTGGAGCTTCGAGACAGTGAGGGCTATACCTTCGTTCATCCCTTTGATGACGAGAATGTTATCGCCGGACAGGGAACGGTTGCCCTTGAGATCTTAAACGATCTTGACAATATAGATGCCATCATCGTGCCTATCGGCGGCGGCGGACTTATCTCGGGTATCGCATACACCGTTAAGCAGATAAGACCCTCCATTAAGGTCTACGGTGTTCAGGCAGCAGGTGCACCCAGTATGTATAATTCGGTTCGTGACGGCATGATAGAGACCCTTGATTCTGTTTCTACGGTTGCCGACGGTATCGCGGTAAAGCAGCCGGGTGAGAATACATTCGATCTTATCAGCAAATATGTCGATGACATCGCACTCGTGACA
>JAZNKU010000425.1:0-5775 GCA_045578685.1 Eubacteriales bacterium | reverse complement strand
ATTCCAAGTTAGAAGGCTTTGCCTTCCTTCCCGTTATGTGCTTCTCACAGGCTCTTTCCACCTTCGTTGGACAAAATCTCGGTGCGGGCAATCATACCCGTACCAAGAAGGGTGCGATCTTCGGTATTGTCTGCGGCTGTGCTATGGCAGAGGTCATAGGAATAGCATCATATATCTTTGCACCCCGTCTTATCGGATTTTTCACCGATTCGGCAGAGTCGATAGCTCTGGGCGCACAGCATATGAGGACGATATGTCTCTTCTACTGTCTGCTTGCCTTCTCCCACTGTGCGGCGGGAGTTCTTCGCGGAGCGGGCAAGGCTATGGTGCCTATGCTCACTATGCTTATCATCTGGTGCGTTGTCCGTGTGAGCTATATCACCGTGGCGGTACGGATAGTCAATAAGCTCACCACCGTTTCCTCTGCTTATCCCTTGACATGGACGCTGAGCGGTATAGTGTTTATAATCTATCTTTTAAAAGCGGATTGGATACATAATTTTGATAAAAAAGAAATGTAGATCATCAAGACAGGGGACTGTCCCCTGTCTTATAGATTTAATGAAAGGAGACATAATTAAAACCACCCCTTTCGAGATGGTTTAATTATACGTGTAGAACAATGGGTGCATGGAGCGTAAGTATTAACGGCAACGATACGGCACAGGACTTAAAATCCGAGTATCAAGCTGCCTTTTTCTATAACGATGTAGATATTGCACTTAAAAAAATCGATACATATGTACGCAGTATGTTTGATGAAACCGATGAGGAAGAATGGTGTAATTACTATTATTCGCTGGCGGACTATATGTGGAAACACGGTATTCTGACCGACTCTATACGAAATCAGGTCGTTTGTATGATCGACTCCGGTTTTGGTTTGAAACTTTGGGAAGAATCAGGCACCAAAACATTAGAAAAACGCAAAAAAGTATTAGCTGAGTTTCGGGAGAAACTACAATCATCTCAACCTGCAAAAAAGAAAATCAAAATCGATTTACATATGACACCCATATTCGAAGTTGGGGACATGATTGCAATTCAAATAAAAACATCTGGTAAATATTATTTAGAAAAAAGCAATTTTTCAGAAGAAACATTTAGGGCTTGTGACGGGAAATATGTTGTTTTGAGAAAAGTATGTGATGATATTTCCTACATTTCATCTGTTGAACCGAATGTAAAAGATATATGGACGCGTTTACAGCTGTATAAGAAAGTGTTTGACTCTTTGCCTGCTACAGAACAACTGAAACAAATTCCTTGGGCAAATACAGAAAATACAAATGGCTCTTTTATTTGTGAGAGCAGCATGTTTTACTTCAAAAAGAGAAACTACACGGTTATTGGTAATAATACGGATGATTTAGATTTTGCATTTAACAATGTTATAAATGTGTATTCTTTTGGCATAAACAAGCCTTGGTATAATGCGGATACAAAAATTTTAAATGCTATATACGGTTAACCGCAAAGGCTCGCCACTCGGCGAGCCTTTTAACAAAGCAAGACAGGGGACTGTCCCCTGTCTTGACAAAGCTGTTGTATTTTTGTATAATACAGAGGGTGATAATTATGGCAAGAACAACGAGAAAAAAGAGTCAAACAGCAATATATCATATTATGCTGAGAGGAATCAATCAACAGCAGATATTTATCGAAGACGAGGATTACTATAAGTTTTTGAGGGTGTTAAAGGACTGTAAGGAGATATGCGGATTCGAGCTGTATGCATATTGTCTTATGGGAAATCACGTTCATTTGCTGATAAAAGAGGGCAAAGAAACGATAGACAATATTCTGAAACGTGTCGGATCCAGGTTTGTATATTGGTATAATATCAAGTATGACAGAAAAGGGCACCTGTTTCAAAACCGATTCAGAAGCGAGCCTGTTGATGATCAAAGCTATTTTAATACCGTACTTGTATATATTCATCAGAATCCGAAAAACGGCGGCATTTGTAAAGATCTCGGCGATTATAAATTCAGCAGCTATAATGAGTATATAAACAAAAGCTATATAACCGATACGGAGTTTGTTTTATCATATTGGGACGTTGAAACCTTCAAGGAATATAATCAGCTTCCTCTTAAACATAGGTGCCTTGATATATCCGAGATTTCTGTGGCGCGTGTGACCGATGAGCAAGCGGTAAAAATAATTAAACGGGTGACAAAATGCGAAAATCCTTCGGAATTTCAAAAAATAGATGAGGATAAGAAGCGAAAATACTTAAAGACGCTTAATTCCAAAGGTATATCTATCAGACAGTTGAACAGACTTACCGGAATATCCAAGGGAATCATTGAGAGAGCGGTAAAATAAATAACGAGCAAGACAGGGGACTGTCCCCTGTCTTGTGGTTAGGGCGTAAAATCCCAAGTTTCAGATGCGGTATCCCTTGACAAATTATGCCTTCGGGTATATAATAAGTTCGAGGTCTATCGTAATCGACCAAAGGAGGAACCGTTATGAAAAGATTTATAAGCATATTACTTACAGCCCTGATACTGCTCTCCGCCTTTTCGGTAGTTGTGTCGGCAGAAACAAGCCTGCTTCCCTTTGTTGATGTAAAGGAAGGTACATGGTATTACGAGGGCATTGAGTATTGTTATAATAACGGTATAGTTAAGGGTATGACCGAGACTGCCTTTGAGCCTGACGGCACTCTGACCCGAGCTCAGTTTGTTCAGATACTCGCGATGTATGACGGTGCTGATCTTTCCTCCTATGAAGGTTTTGACTGCGGCTTTGAGGACGTTAAGCCCTCCCTTTGGTACAACGAGGCTGTAGCATGGGCTTTTTCAAACGGATATGTAAGCGGTATGAGTGAGACCCGCTTTGAACCCAACACCTCCATCACCCGTGAGCAGTTTGCACGTATACTCTACGTTTACGCAGAGCGCAACGGCTGTATAGTAAGATACAGAGCCGATCTTTCTGTATACGAGGACGAGTCTAAGGTCTCCTCCTGGGCATATGAGCAGCTTCAGTGGGCGGTTTATGTGGGGATCATCTCCGGCACAAGCGAGACCACCCTCTCTCCCCGAAACAACGCCACCCGTGCACAGGCTTGCCGCATGATTATGACCTTTGAGGATTATTTCAATAAGGCACATGTGAAGAACGATACCTTTTATCGGATCGTTGATTATGTTCTTGCCAACGGTACCGTCTCCGCCGAGGATCCTGCATTAAGTGAAATCGTGGAAAAGACGGACGATGGAAAATTTGTTTTCAGTTACGATGCAGACTATGACAGCGTATATTTTACATACTATACAGGTGAGTATGAGATGACCGACGAAAACGGTGATACCCATACCTATTATACCGGAGCAGGTAGGATTACGGTTGAAGGTATTTATGAAAGCTATATTCTGGAATCGTATCTATCCGATGAAAGCAGATATTCTTTGCGTTATTCCAAAGCATACCCCGGCGGTGTAGTTCCTTTTTATGGGGAAGGCTACGGCTTCTCCGATGCTTATATCGATGAAAATTGCAATTTGATAAGCACCAAGCTTAATTCATTTATTATCAAATATATCAATGCGATGGGAATACAGCTTGAAGATATGTTCCTGCATCCCGATTATAACCGAGAAGGTGCATATAAGATATTAGCTGATTATATTACCGATAACGGTACCGAGGGTAAGTACGGAGAATATACCTACGTAATAGATGCGCAAGGCTTATCTTTCTTTGCCGACTACATTCCCATATCGGGTGAAATAATGTTCAGATTATATGATACAGATTCTGTGGGAGATATGACGATAAATGGACTCAGCGATTCTTATCTCTTTAGTTACTATTATTCGGATGACGTAGGCGGTTACGTAAGATCCAACAGAACAGTATATGCTGACCGTAACGAGCTGGATATGTACGATTACACCATAGATGAAGAAACAGCTCACACTATGGAGGAGGCTTTATATTCAGTTTTCTGCGTGGGTCTGGAAGAGTTGCTCGTTGAGTGCGGTCTCGAAATGAGCGATCTATACTAATAAAGCCGTCCGTAAGGACGGCTTTATTGCGGGTAGTCGAAGACCGCACCTGCTATATTTTTATCAACGTCGACACCCAAGACAGGGGACTGTCCCCTGTCCTGTGTGAAAGGGTGTAAAAGGGGCTGTCTCACTTTTTAGTGAGGCAGCCCCTATATTCATTTTTATTAAAAAGTAACGGTTATTTCAGTCCCTTTGCCGACTTCGCTGTCAAGTGTTACCTTACCGTTATGGTATTGCACGGCGTGTTTTACGATAGAAAGTCCAAGACCGGTACCGCCGGTTTCCTTTGAATGACTTTTATCTACCCGATAGAATCTCTCAAAGATACGGCTTTGATGCTCAGGGGCAATACCGATGCCGGTGTCCTTTACCGAAAGGAATGCACGGCCGTTATCCTTGCCGATCTTGATCTCTACCTTTCCGCCGTCGGTATTGTAGCGGATGGCGTTATCGCACAGATTGTAAATGATCTCATAAATATAACGGCGCACACCGTAAATGGTTTGCGGTTCACCTTCTATGATAAGCTCAACATTCCTCTTGGTCGCCGATACGGTAAGCACCTCAACGACATCTTTGACAACCTCTGTCAGTTCTACCGTTTCGGTTGCAGGTTCGTTGTTCTCATCAAGCTGAGAAAGACGAATAATATCGTTGATAAGGGATACAAGTCTTATTGCTTCCTTGCGGATGTTGCCGACAAATCTTGCCGTATCTTCGGGCTTTACAAGACCGTTTTCAAGCAGTTCTGCGCTTCCAATAATGGATTGAAGCGGAGTTTTCAGTTCGTGTGTAACATTTGCAGTGAACTCCTGACGGTTTCGCTCAGCAAAAGCACGGTCGCTAATATCGAACACAAGAATAACCGTACCGAGAACCTTGCCGTCTGACTCAATAGGATTGACGGTAAACTGATATTCGCAGCCGTTTCTTTCCTCGGTATATTCGCTATGGTTGCTGTCAAGGGCGTTCCATATTGCCTTGCTCATTTTGCTTGTTCGGTCAACAAGCAGGAAATCGCTTCCCTTAACATCCTTTTTTACGGCAAATATTTTCTTCGCCGCCGCATTCATACTGAGCACCATACCGTATTCATCAAGGAGCACAAGACCTTCATTCATCGAAGAAACGATCTGCTCAAGCTCATCGGATTTACGGCGTAAGGTTTCCATCTGCGATTTAATTTGTTTGTGCTGTCTGTGAATCTTGGTGAGTATGGGAGTCAGTTCTTCATAAGTGCTGTTGTCAGAAGGATGTTCCAAGTCAAGCTTCATCAACGGTTCGGTTACCTTTTTTGCCATAGTGTGAGAAAGGATACCGGCAACGACTGCTGCAATCAAAATAATAGCAATAATGGCAGGAAGCATACCGAGGATCAAGGCACCCACGGTGAGCTGACTTACAGAAATACGAAGCACATCTCCGTTTTGAAGTTTTACTGCCTCATAAAAAGTCTTTTCAGTCAGTGTTGAGGAATTTCTTGCGCTACTGCCTTTACCATCCTCAAATGCTTCGATAATTTCCTCACGGTCAGCATGATTTTCCATTTCAGAAGCATTTACTTGTGTGTCGTAAAGCACTGTGCCGTCAGTATCTACAACAGTAAAGCGGAATACGGTGGAGTCAAAATTTTCAAAATATTCAACACCCACTTCGTTAACAGTATCTGCAACAAGGGATAGCTCAGCCTTTAACCGTTTTATCTGAAACCCATTGAAATAATCATATAAAAAGCTTGTTGCAATGCCGA
>JAZNKU010000424.1:0-7944 GCA_045578685.1 Eubacteriales bacterium | reverse complement strand
ACAAGAGAAGCATTATGGCAAAAGGGACATCTGAAATTGCAGCCAACCGTAAAGACGGTACAGGCAGTTTTGCCGGGAAAATCAAGCAGGGTCAGTTTTTGTAATCCACCTAATTTCATTACTGCGTAATGAATGAATTGCACCTAAGGTGCATGAATTGGCTTCGCCATGAATTGCCTTCGGCATGAATTGAAAGCCTATGGCTTTCATTAAGGTGGATTTTCGCTTTGGCGAAAATCATTTTAATTAAATCAGCTTTCGCCTATAGGCGAAAGGTTTCCTAAATGCACCATAGGTGCAATTCATGACGGCAAAGCCGTCAATTCATGATGACAAAATCATCAATTCATGTGCCTATGGCACAATTCATTCAATTCTTTCCTTTCTCCATAATAATCTCTTCCGTGATCCTTGCGCACATACCCACGTACTCGGCACAGGGACGCTTCTTGTAGTAAGAGTCGGTACGGGGCTCGGGGTCGCCGCCGTGCTCGGGATCGCCTAAAATGTCACGGCAGATGATAGAGCCGTTTTCAGCCTTGAATTTTTCGGTAGCCTCACGGATAAAGGCATAATGAGCCTTTTTGGATTCCATATCCTTTGGATCGTCGTAGCCGTAGAGCACACCCAGTACCATACACATACCGGATACCGCACCGCACACCTCTCTCAGGCGTGCAATACCGCCGCCGAAGGAGGAGGACAGCTTAAGCGCGGTCTTTTCGTCAAGGCCCATAACGTCATTGAAGGCAAGGAATACAGACTGCGCACAGTTATAACCTTCTTTGAATAAATTTATAGCTTTTTCTTCGTATTTAGACATAATATTTCTCCTTGAATGTAGTATATATATTTTATATCTTTTTAATAAAAAATGCAATATGTCGGTTGATTTTTAATTGAGATTATTGTATTATAATATTATTATAATATATTAGAACAGCGAGGTTTTTCAGATATGGACGAAAACAAGACTATAAAAGGCGGAATAAGTGTTGAAACCGAGCATTTATTTCCTATTATAAAGAAGTGGCTCTATTCCGAGAAGGAGATCTTTCTCCGTGAGATAGTTTCAAACGCCTGTGACGCGGTCACCAAGCTCAAGAGACTTACCTCTCTTGGTGAGGTTCACGGAATCGACGACGATTATAAGATCACCGTTACTGCAGACAAGGAGGCAGGTACACTTACCGTATCCGATAACGGTATCGGTATGAGCGAGGAGGAGGTACAGAAGTATATCTGTCAGATCGCTCTCTCCGGCGCTATGGATTTTATTCAGAAGTACGAGGAGGATAACAGTAGCGGTATTATCGGTCACTTCGGTCTCGGCTTCTATTCTGCATTTATGGTATCCGACGAGGTCGAGGTTATAACCAAGTCCTATACCGATGCTCCTGCCGTAAAGTGGGTAGGTAACGAATCGGGTGAATATGAGATCACCACTAACTACGAAAAAGAGGGCAGAGGTACCGATATCATCATGCATATCAATGAGGATGAGACCGAGTTTCTTAACAGAGCCAAGCTCTCCGAGATCCTTGATAAGTACTGCTCCTTTATGCCCACCGAGATCTATCTCAACTGCGACGATGATGCTGCCGACAAAGAGGACAAGCCTGTAAACGATACAACTCCCCTCTGGCAGAAGAATTCTGCCGACTGTACCGAGGTTGACTACGAGGACTTCTACAAAAAGGTATTCCACGAGTACCGTGATCCCCTCTTCCATATCCACATCAACGCCGACTATCCCCTTAACTTCAAGGGAATACTCTATTTTCCCAAGCTCAACGAGAACTATGACAACATCGAGGGTCAGGTAAAGCTCTACTACAATCAGGTATTCGTATCCGACAACATCAAGGAGGTACTGCCCGACTATCTGCTCATGCTTAAGGGCGTTATCGACTGTCCCGAACTTCCCCTTAACGTTTCCAGAAGCTATATGCAGAACTCTCAGTACGTTAAGCGTATGGCTACACATATCTCAAAGAAGGTTGCTGACAAGGTAAACTCTCTCTTCAATCTTGAGCGTGATCGCTTTGAAAAGATGTGGGCAGACATGAAGCTCTTCTGCGAGTTTGCGTGTATGCGTGATCAGAAGTTCTTTGACAAGGTAAAGAACGCAATGCTTCTTTCTCTTACCGACGGCAGCCATGTTACCGTAGACGAGTATCTTGAGGAAGCAAAGGAAAAGCACGAGAATGTAGTTTACTACGCAAACGATCCCGTAGCATCTGCCTTCTATATTAAGATGTATCGTGATGCAGGCATGAAGGTGGCTATCCTTGACCGTCACATCGACACACAGTTCATTACTCTCGTTGAAAACGATAAGAACATCAAGTTCAAGCGTGTTGACTCTGATATAGACGACAGCTTCAAGGGTGACGGTGAGGTCATGGAGGACGAGGAGCTGGTTACTCTCTTCAAGAGGTTCGGCGGCGAGAGCCTTAATGTTAAGTTTGAGAACTTAAAGAACACAGGTGTTCCCGCGGTTATGAATATATCCGAGGAGAGCAGAAGACTTCGTGATGTTATGCAGATGTACGGCGGTGCTATGCCTCATATCCCTGACGAATTTACACTTATACTCAATCCCGAGAGCAAGATAGTAAAGCATCTTCACGAGACCCATGACGAAGCTGTGGCAAAGCATGTGTACACCCTTGCCAAGGCGAGCCAGAGACAGCTTTCGGCAGAGGAAATGAGCGAGTTCTTAGCCGCAAGCTACGAGCTGCTTGAAAAGAGCCTCTGATGGATTTTGAAAGAATATTAGAGGTTACCGAGGTTAATCTCAGTGGGCTTGAAGCCAAAAAATATTCGGTAGACACAAGACGCTCAGCCCATATCCGTGAGCTTGGTCTTGCTTTGGCAGGATATTTTCCGAAGGACGGTGAGGAATTTGAAGATTTTCGTTACCGTACTGAGGATATTGCGGATACTCTTGGCTTGAGCACAGAGGAAAAGATTATTCTCTGCCGTGCCGTCGCCGAAAGGGTGGGGGATATAAGAGAACGCATACCCCTTGTTCCCGCGAAAAAGCGTTGCAGATTAAGCTATGTCAAAAATCCTTTAAGCGACCTTGCCTATGACAGCTTTTCTGTGTTTTTTGACAGAGCGGCTGTAGCCTATGCCGAGGACTTTGTATCAGCCTGTGAGGATGTATATCATTCTCAGAGCGATTATGCTATTCTTCCGGTCTATTCGGAAAAAAGCGGCAGACTAAAGAGCTTCTGCGATCTTGCGGATAAATATGAGCTTAAGAAGGTCCTGACCTGTCGCGTATATTCAAACACAGACGATACAGAGACCGAGTTCGCATTGTTCTCAAATAAATGCGAACGGGTTTCGGGTAACAGGAGGCGGGAGGTATTTTTTGAGCTTTCGTTGCCAAGTGCCGATATTCTTTCTGTCATGGAATATGTAAGGGTCGCAGGCTGTGAGATCGCATGGATAAATACCGCCGATGAAAGAGCGGATATCTGCCTTGAAATACCCGAAAATACAGTCACGGCGATGTATATATATCTTATGCTTTGTTTACCCGACCACGAAATTAAAGGAATATACTGAAAACAAGCAGGAGGCGTATGCCCCTGCTTGTTTTTAATTTTTTTGCGAAATCTCTTGACAAAACCAGACTATCGTGATAGTATAGACTACAGAGATAGTCTGAGAGGTGATAATATGAAGAATCTTTTTGACAGCGAATTGAAGGTTATGGAGATAATCTGGGAAAAGGAGCCTGTTTCTGCAAAGGAGATAAGCCTTATAGCGGCAGATAATATTGGTTGGAACAAGAACACCACCTATACCGTTATAAAAAAGTTAGAAGCAAAGGGCTTTATAAAAAGAGAGGACCCCGGATTTATCTGTACCTCCGTATATAAAAAGGAAGATATACAGAAAAGTGAAACGGAAAGCCTTGTTGATAAGCTTTTCGGAGGATCAAAAAAGGCACTTTTTTCCGCACTTATCGGGGATGATAAGCTCACACCTGAGGAGATAGCCGAGCTTAGGGAGCTTATAGACAAGAAGCTTTAATTATGGGTGATATATTTTATTGGGTGCTTAATATGTCCATCGTAGCATCCCTTACCGGCATCATAATTCTGTTACTGCGATCTGTTAAGAGGATACCGAGAAGGGTAATATGCTTTTTGTGGGCTCTGCCTCTTGTGAGAATGCTCGTTCCTATAGGAGTTTCGGGCAAGTACAGTCTTATGTCCATTATCTCCCGCTTTACCACAAGGACGGTGACGGTAACAGAGCAGCCTTATACGACCATGACAAACTGTATAATGGCGGCAGAGGATTATTTTCCTATTACTTATAAGGTCAATATCATAGAGGAGGTAATGAGGGTAGGCTTCTTTGTATGGATAACGGTGGCTCTTGCACTTATCATAGCCATTACGCTTATCTATTTTTCAACCATGAAGGAGCTTCGCGGTGCAGAGAGGATCCGTGACAATATTTTCGTATCCGATAAGGTAAGTACCCCTGCGGTATACGGCATCATAAAGCCGAGGATAATATTTCCGAAATGGGATAACGACAGATATGTTCTTCTCCACGAGCAAATGCATATAAAAAGACAGGATAATTTATTGCGTATCATAGCTGTAAGTGCCGTCTGTCTGCATTGGTTCAATCCTATAATGTGGCTTTTTCTCAAGATATATATCGGTGATTGCGAGCTTGCCTGTGATGAGGCGGTTATATCAAAGTTGCCGAGAACAGAGCATAAGGGGTATGCAATGACGCTGCTGCACTATACCGAAGCAAGAACGGTATACGCCTCACCCTTTGGCGGTGCGGGAGTGAAAACGAGGATAGAGCGTATACTTTCTTATAAAAAATTATCTTTATTTTCTACCTTATCATTTGTTATTCTTATAGCCTTTACCGTTTACTTTTTACTTACTAATTCATAGGAGGACATATGAAAAAGCTGAATAAGTATTGGTTATTTTCACTTTTAGGAACACTCTTGGTATCCTCATACCCCATATATATGGGTATTAAGGTTATATATTATATGTCGACAGATGGAAATGTACCTAAAGAAAATTTCCCTAAATACATAATTCCCTATACACCTATAGCCATTGCCCTTTTGTTTGCGGTGATATTTATGCCGCTTATCATAAGGCTGGCAAAGAAATTTGCCGTTATATGTGCTTCGGTGTGCTCCCTTGGTGTTTTTCTTTTGGCGGAGCTGCTTTTTGAGAGCAAGGTCATTGTCACAGCCACGGTACAGACCACTCTTGAGAGCTGGCAGATGTTTATGTGCTATGTCCCGCCAACGCAGTACGAAACCCGTGCCTGGACGGCGATAGATGTTCTGATGGGAGAATACAGTCCTTGGTTCAAACTGCATTTTTATCTCATATCGGCAATAATCATCATTGCCGTAATAAACGTACTTTACGGCTTTGCTACGGCAGATAAGAGTAAATACAGAGCCCTTACTTTTCAGGCGGCCTCGGCTCTTGATCTCATAGGACTTTCGATACTTGCTTGCTTCACGGCATTTTTCCGTGACGGAGAGCTGACGGTAGCTCCTATATCCGCAATACTTATGGCGGTGTTCTTTATAAGTCTCGGTGCAACGGCAGGAATATTTACTGCTACCTTCCTTACAAAAAAGAAAAAAGCGGTGTCCGTGCTTGTCCCCACCCTTACCGCATCGGCAGTTACAATACTTATGTATATAGGTGAAATGTGCCTTTTAAGCGGAAATCTGTATATATTGGGCAAAGGTTTTTTCTTTGAACCAACCCCTTTCATCGTATTTTCGATTGCAGATATACTAATAATCTTTTTAAGCGGTATACTTACCTTTCTTGTTTGTAAGATAATAAACAAATACCCGTATACAAAAAAGTCGTCTCAGTGAGACGGCTTTTTCTTTACTTTATGAAGTGATGCACAAAAATATGCTGTTATGGGCACTGTCAGTATTACCGCAAAGGAACCGGTAAGAGCCTGCAGTATTTCAAACGCAAGGAAGTCTGAGGACAGAAAACGGTGAAGGGAGGTGCCGTAGCCCAGCATCATAATGATAGATGCTACCGAACCGCCTGTAAAAGCAAGCACTAAGGTCTGGCACATGGTACCGATCATATCTCTGCCTATATTCATGCCGCTGGTATAAAGCTCGTTTTTGGTAATATCGCTTTTGGTTTCCACGATCTCAAATAGTGCCGAGGCTATAGACATTGCGGTGTCCATTACCGCACCGAGGGAAGCAAGCAATATGCTTGAGAACAGTATCTCGCTTATCTTAAGTCCCGTACCTCTTGATATGAGGATCAGAGTTTCGGTATCCTCTAAGTTGTATCCGGTTACGGTGAGCAGCTTTGCCACTACGGCATAGAGTATTGCCGAAGCTCCGAGACCTATAAGGGTGGAGAAGATGGCCGTTCCCGTCTTTTTGGAAAAGCCGTTGAGCAACAGCAGGGTCACCGCCGAGATCGCCATGCAGGAGATAAGAGATGCGAGGATGGGAGAAGTGCCGTTAAATACTGCGGGAACAAGCCCTAAGGCAATAATGAGCATAGATACCACAAGGGCTATCGCCGCATACATACCCTTCATTTTACCTACAAGGCAGATCACTGCAACAAAAATCACAAAGGCAGTGATTATACCAACACTGCGGTCGTAATTGTATAGGCTGTAGCCGGGAGTGATACCCTCGGGCTCGTCACACTTGACCACCACTCTTGTTCCCACACCCACCTCGATAGAGTGGGTGGAGCTGAGTATATTGTCAAAGGTAATCTCTCTTTTATCCGAGAGTCTGACGGTTATATTCTGCTTACCCAGATTTCTGCCGGGCAGGTCACTTGAGGGCTCCAACTCTTGGGAGTGTACTGCGGTGACCTTGCCTCTGACATAAGTAATGCTTTCGTTGTTATATAATTCAAAGTCGATGGGGTTGGTTATCCATACCGCAAAAACACCGATAAGGATAATAACTATTAATATATAAGGTACAATTTTTTTTAACATACCGTTTTAGTTACGGAACTCGTCAAAGCCCTTGAACATAACCGTCGCCTGTGCTCTTGTTGCAGTACCGTTAGGGTCAAGATAGCTTACGCCGTTCTTGGCAACACCCGAAATAAGACCGGAATACACAGCCCATTCTACCGGAGCCTTTGCCCAGCCTTGAAGCTTTGCAATATCGGGGAAGATAGTAAGATCGGCTTTGCCCTCAACGCTTATACCCTTACTCTCAGAGTATACGTAGAAGAATCTTGCAAGCTGGGAACGGGTGATATCGTTGTTAGGACCGAACTTGGTCTCGGATATACCGCTTGTATAACCCTTTTCAACTGCCCAGCAGACAACCTCGTTATACCAATGGGAGGTCTTAACGTCCTCAAAGCCTGCTTCGGTAGTATGGTAGCTCCTGAGATCAACACCGTCCAGCTTTGCAAGGATGGTCAGGAACTGTGCTCTTGTCAGCTTGCCGTTGGGAACAAAAGTGGTCTCGGTCATACCCGTAACGTAACCCTTATTCACACAGTAATTTACTGCAGGTGCAAACCAATGGTTAGACTTAACATCTGTAAATGGAAGTGCCTTTATGCTTCTCTTTGCGTTGAGAGAAGTAAGGTCAAAGTATATATCGTCCGAATATTCTCCGCACTGATAAAGCTCAACAGCTATTATGTTACCCTCTTCCTTAAGAGAAGCGAGCACCCTCTCATCATCTACACCGAAGATAAGATGCTGGGAGGTTATATCAAGGGGAGTTTCTCTGTCACAGCCTGAGTAACCCATGTTTTCACCGCCCATAAAGCAGTTGTACTGGCGGACCATAATGCCGTTTATATATATAGTCACCGCATCGTCAAACCACATATCAAAGAGCAGGGCTTCTACGCTTTCGGGATCACTTACGTCTAAGGTGGTACGGAAGAA
>JAZNKU010000423.1:0-5708 GCA_045578685.1 Eubacteriales bacterium | reverse complement strand
CTCAATTAAACGAAGAAAGGGAAAAGCACGTGCGTTCTCTTTCCCACGATATACGTACACCTCTGACCTCGGTTATGTCATACTCCCAGCTTCTTTTGGCAAGGGAGAATATAAGCGACGAGACGGGAGAGTATGCAGATCATATCTACCGAAAAGCCCTGCAGATAAAACAGCTTACCGACGTGCTTCTTGAGGGAGGCAAAAGAGAGCTTGTGCATATAGAGGACATCCGACTGCTCTGTGAACAGCTTGTATGTGATTTTGAGGCGGAGCTGGAGGAGGATTTTGATATCCGTACCGACGTTGAATGCCCTGCATCGTCCGCCGAGGTGGATATTTCCGAGATAAGAAGGATATTTGACAATCTTATTTCCAATATACGCAAGTATGCCGACCCCGCCGAAAAGGTAACTCTCAAGATCTGTTCACAGGATAAGGATCTTGTGATAGAGCAGAGTAATTCCGTAAAGCAAACAAGCTCCGAGGGTCACGGTATGGGACTTAAAAGCATACGCCGTATTGCGGGCAGCTACGGCGGCAGCGTATCGGTAGACAGAGACAAATATGAGATAAAAATAATTCTTCCGATTCTTTAGAATTCTTTAGAATTATATGCCGATTTTCTTTATAAAGGTGTGTTACCATACAGTCACAGGAACAGAAAACCTGAAAAACAAAAAAGAGAGGTAACAAATATGTTTACAAGTTTTGATCTTTTGATCGTTGCAGCAATGGGCCTTGCGGCTCTTGGAGTAATGTCCACCGTGCTTATGTTTCTTATAAGGAACAGGATCGCAAGAAGAGTATTTATGTACGTCTCGGTTGCTCTGGCACTCTATCTTGCACACGCAGGACTTTATATCAGCGGCGGTATGTTTCTCGGACAGGCTGCGGTATCCTTTGTGGTAATAGCAGGCTGTGTGGCAGTGGTCGTTCTTGACGTTCTTTCAAAAAAGAATGAAAAACTCTTCACCCTTGCCCGTATACTTGCCGCAGTTGCAGTAGTGACAGGCTTTGCAAACGCATTACTGTTCTGATAACAGAAGAAGGCTGAAGCGTCAGCCTTCTTTATTTTGCATTTATTGTTGACAAATCGGGCAGAATAGTAGTATAATATATGAGAATATGCAAATAAAAAACTATTTATATATGGAGGACAATATGGAACAGGCAAAATTGACTATGCTTAAAGAGCATGCCAACAACATCAGACTCGGCGCTCTTGAGGCAGTGTACAGTGCATCTTCCGGACATCCCGGCGGATCTCTTTCTATAGCAGATCTGCTCTCTTATCTCTATTTTGCAGAGATGAAGGTTGACGCAAAGAACCCCGATTGGGAGGACAGAGACAGACTCGTTCTTTCCAAGGGTCATACAGCTCCCGCACTTTATGCGGCTCTGGCTGAGGCAGGCTTTATACCCAAGGAGGATCTCAAGACCTTCCGTCAGGTAGACAGCTACCTTCAGGGTCACCCCGATATGAAGCATACTCCCGGTGTTGATATGACATCCGGTTCTCTGGGTCTCGGTATCTCCGCAGCTTGCGGTATGGCACTTTCCGCTAAGATCAGAAACAAGGATTACCGTGTATTTACCATCCTCGGTGACGGTGAACTTGGTGAAGGTCAGGTTTGGGAGGCTGCAATGTTTGCAGGACACTACGACCTTGACAACCTCTGTGCATTCGTAGACTGGAACGGGCTGCAGATCGACGGTCCTATCACCGAGGTTATGGATTCCACACCTATCGACAAGAAGTTCGAGGCATTTGGCTGGAATGTAGTTATGATCGACGGTCACGACCTTGACCAGATCGCAGATGCAGTTGAGAACTTCAAGGCAACAAGCGGCAAGCCCACCTGCGTTGTTATGAAGACAGTTAAGGGTAAGGGCGTTTCCTTTATGGAAAATCAGTGCGGTTGGCACGGCAGCGCTCCCAACAAGGAGCAGTACGAGCAGGCAGTAGCAGAGCTTACTGCAAATAACTAAGGAGGTATCGGGAAATGGCAGATAAGATAGCAACCAGAGAAGCGTACGGTAACGCGCTTGCAGAATTTGGCGAAAAGTATGATTTTGTAGTTCTCGATGCTGACCTTGCAGCAGCTACAAAGACAGGTGTATTCAGAAAGAAGTTCCCTGAAAGACATTTCGAATGCGGAATTGCCGAGGGCAATATGATGGTTGTGGCAGCAGGTATTGCTTCCACCGGCGTTATTCCCTTTGTTTCCACCTTTGCAATGTTCGCAGCAGGCAGAGCATTTGAGCAGGTTCGTAACGGAATCGGCTACCCTCACCTCAACGTAAAGATCGGTGCTACCCACGCAGGTATCTCTGTAGGTGAGGACGGTGCTACCCACCAGTGTAACGAGGATATCGCTACCATGCGTACCATCCCCGGCATGACAATCATCAACCCCGCAGACGCAGTTGAGGCAAGAGCTTGTGTTGAGGCAGCAATCCTCCACAACGGCCCCGTTTATATGCGCTTCGGCAGACTCGCTATCCCCACCCTTTACGATGCAGCAACCTATAAGTTCGAGCTTGGTAAGGGCGTTATGATGAGCGAGGGTAAGGACGTAACCATCATAGCCACTGGTCTTATGGTTCATAAGGCACTTGAGGCTAAGGAGCTTCTTAAGAACGAGGGTATCGATGCTGAGGTCATCAACATCCACACCATCAAGCCCCTTGACCGTGACATGGTTATTGCTTCCGCTAAGAAGACAGGCTGTGTAGTAACGGCAGAAGAGCACAACATCATCGGCGGTCTTGGTTCCGCTGTGGCAGAGGCTCTCTCCGAGACATGCCCCGTTCCCGTACTCCGTGTAGGTGTAGAGGATCAGTTCGGCCGTTCCGGTAAGGTTCCTCCCCTGCTTGAGCTCTACGGTCTTACTGCAGAGAACATCGCAGCTAAGGCTAAGGCTTCTATCGCACTTAAGAAATAATAAAACATCGGCACTCAAAGGAGTGCCGATTTATTATTTAATGCAAAATTCAAAATTCAAATTGCAAAATTAAGGTAAAAAGGTGTTGCAGTAATGCAACACCCTTCTTAAAATACCGTTACGGCGGATATTTACTGTATTTGAATTTTAGTATTTTGATAGGTTCTGCCCCATTCTCTCATAGAATCAAGTACGGGTTTAAGTGCATAGCCGAGTTCTGTAAGGGTATATTCCACCTTAGGCGGGATCTCGGCGTATACCCTGCGTTCTACAAGCCCTTTTTCTTCAAGGTTACGCAGATGCTCGGTCAGCACTTTTTGAGAAATATCGCCAATCGAAGATTTAAGTTCACCGAATCGCTTTGTTCCGGTCATAAGTGTACACAGTATTGTCATAGTTCTTTTGTTGGCAAGAACAGTCAATGCCGTTTCAAGGGGACATATTGCACAATGTATCATGCTGACAAACCTCCAATGGTTACTTTTTGGTAACTATACCACTTAAATGTGCCTACTTTACAAACTTTATATCATGTATTATTATATAATCAAAGATACGGAGTGTCAAGTAAGATACGCCGATATAATATAAATATAAAGTTTTTAAGGAGGTCTGTTATATGAAAAAGACTACCAATTTGATATTTGTTGTATTCTGCTTTGTGCTGATAGCAACAATCCTTTCTCTTACGGTCAATGCGCAGGCTGCGCACAACCCTACTGTTACGGTTGACGGAATGGTTATAACCGTAACCGATGTTTCGGACGCCGCTGTTGTCAGAACCGCTGTGGGGGTACACGATACCGTCAGCTCCATGAAGGCTGCGGGTGCCATAAGTCATACACAGTGCGCCATAAAGTTTTTTGATGAATACAGCTATGACATGAATGCTGTAGGTGATGCTACCGTTGTAGTTGAATATGATGACGGCAGTGCATTTTGGTTCCATGTATATCTTACAGGGGAGCCGGTGATCCTTGAGGAAAGAAATCCTCAGATGACTCTGGAGGGTTCTATAGTAACGATATCCGGTCTTACCGATGTAAAGGTGGTAAGGATTGCACCCGGTAATTACGGCACATCTCAGGATATAAAGCTTGCTGACGGCTGTGTGAACTACACACAGGACTATATCGGCGGTATAGATACCCGATGCTTCCCGATAACTACAGACGGTGATATATCTGTTGCGGTACAGTATACCGACGGACAGATAATAATACTTAATACAGGTATTGTCCCCGAAAAAGAGCCGATCCTTCCTACAGAGCACTATCCTACCGTCAGCGCAGACGGGTTAAAGGTTACCGTAGGAGGTCTGGAGGATGTATATACCATTCGAGTTATCGACGGACATTATGATGTTCCGGTAGAGGTACGCAACCATCCCGATGCGGTAAACTACGGTCAAAGCCTTATCCGCCGTGCCGAGAGCTATACCTTCACATGGCCCAATGCGGGAGAGATAACGGTGGTTGTTCAGTATAATGATGTTACCCGCTATCTGTTCAACCTTATACTTACTGAAAAATACGATCCCGAGGTCAGTGCAAACGGAACCTCCGTCAAGGTATCTGCTCTGATCGAAGCAAGAGATATTTTCATCGCCAAGGGACATTATGACAGCTACAGACAGGTAAACGACAACAAGCTGGTTCACATAACCGAAAGCAAGCTGAACGGAGCAGAGCAGTATACCTATGCTGTCCGCGAGGGCGGAGAACATACCGTAGCGGTAAGATATCATGATGGAAGCGTTGTTATAAGATATGTACATGTCGAGGTTACAGAGCCTTCCTTCACACAGGACGGTCTCAAGCTTACCGTTTCAAATCTTGATGGCGTTAAGGTTATCCGTACTGCGGCAGGGGTATATGATACGGCTGCAAAGATCAAAAACGCAGAGGGCTCAAGAGCCTTCACGGCTAATGTGATAAACGGTGTTGACGAATATACCGTTCAGTACCGCGAAAACGGTCCGATAAGTATTTCCGTGAGCTATCATAACGGATATACCGTGGTAAAGAGCTTTGATATCGCAAGATATACACCAAGCTTTACGCAGGATAAGTCTACAGTAAGATTCGGAGATCTTGAGGGGCTTCAGGTGTTGCGTTATGCCAAGGGTGAATACACAACATCCCGTGATATAAAATATGCAGCGGGCTCGGTAGCATTAACCTACGCTAATGTTGTTGACGGATATATCACCGTAGAGCTTGAGCGCGGAACTTATACCTTCTGCGTGCAGTATGAGGACGAAAGCTACAATTTCTACAGAGTAACTGTTTCGGAAAATGAAAAGATAACTCCCGAGGCGGCAAAGGCACTTATGGATACCGAAGAAAATTACATTATACTTGATGTAAGAACACTTACCGAGTATAATGACGGGCATATTCCCGGTGCGATACTTATACCAAACACAGAGCTTGCCGACAGAGCAAGCAACGAGCTTCCGGATAAAGATCAGCTTATACTTTTGTACTGCCGCAGCGGAAGCCGCAGTGCACAGGCGGCTCAGACTCTGGCAGAGCTCGGATATACAAACGTTAAGGATTTCGGCGGAATATCTTCCTGGCCGTATGAAATAGTGTAACATATAAGACCTCCAACACTGTTGGAGGTCTCAGACTGTAGAAAAAGTCGGTCGGACGTGGGGGCAAGTTGCCCCCGCCAAACTGCGCCCTATAGTAAGGGGTTTGTTTTTGCGTATTACACGTCACTTCGCAACAAGAACACCACTCCAGCCAACGGATATTG
>JAZNKU010000422.1:0-2387 GCA_045578685.1 Eubacteriales bacterium | reverse complement strand
TCTGTGTGAGCATTTGTGGGCTCGGAGACAGCTGTTGTGCCGATGATTCTTGCAATAACGCTGTAATCAAGGTCGCCTGCAAGGTTATCAAAGACACCGTCTTCTCTCCAGGTCTCACCGCCATCGATGGAGTACTCGTGGTCCTCTACTACATTGACCAAAACTGTTGTAGCGGTTGTATCCTTAATGGTAGGCTTAACAAGGTTGGGGTTAGAAAGTCTTGTCTTGATGTTAAATTCAAAGTGGTTTACTGCGCCCTCGTATTTTGCATATACAACGTAGGTCGTTTCTGCAGTAAGTCCTGCAAATGTACCGTCAAAGCTTGCGTCTGTCCAGGTTGCGCCGTTGTCGATGGAGTAGATAACTCCCTCTTCGGGAACGATCTTTACAGATGTCTTTGTTCTGTCTGCAATTGCGGGCTCTACGGGAACACCGTGAACTCTCTTGAAGGCTTCAACGTCTGTGAGGAATAATGCACAGTTGATGCCGAGTGCATCTGCACCTGTCCATGCTCCGTAAAGGGTTGCATCAAGGGTCATATATCCTGTCCTGAGAATAGCTGCCGAAAGAGCTGTCTCTCCTGCCTTTACAAAATCAAAAGGAAGAATGATATAACCGTTCATATTCTTGGCGGGAACAAACTTTCCGTCTGTAACTGCAAGCTTTGTCTGCTCGCCTGTTGCATAGTCTATGAAGGTGTAGTTTCCGTCAACGGGTGCAAATTTATCTGTACCTCTGCCGATTGCAAAGGAGAAGCCGCAGTCTGCATATGCTTCTCTTGCAACGTCGATTCTGATTGCAAGTGCCTTGAAATCGTCTCTGTGAGGAACACTCTCGGGAATACCTGCAGATACACCGTAGGTGAAGGAAGGAGCCTTGAACTCTGCTTTTCCGCCTGCGGCTGCTGTTAATACTACATAGTTAACAGAGCCTTTTGCTACTACGGGTACTGTTGCGGCTGTGAGTCCTGTTGCGGTTACCTTTGCACTGTCGAAGCTCTCTGTTCCGTCGGGAATCTGCATTGCATAGTATGCTCCGTCTCCCTTTACATAGGAGAAGGGCTCAGCCTTTGTTGCAATGGTAGAAGATTTTACGATCTCGGGCTCATCTGCTCTTCTTGTATAGATGGTATACTCGGTAGATGTCTCGAGTCCCTCAAAGAGGCCTGTTGTGTTCCAGGTCTGCTCGTCTATTGAATATTCCTGTCCTTCTACTACCTCGATCTGGATGGAGTTATGAGTAACTGCAGATGCCGAGGGAGCAAGAAGTCCTTTGGTTGCGTACTGTACGGTTGCTGCAAAGCGTGCGTTTGCATTATCGTATTTTGCATAGATGGTGTAGGTCTTTCCGCCCTCGAGCTCTTCGAAGAGTCCGCTTGCGGAGTATTCGCCTACGCCCTCGCCCTTATCGATTGCATATACAACGCCCTCTGTTGTTTCGATCTCGATGGAGGTTGCTGCTGCATTCTTTAATGCGGGTGCTTCGGGTGCGCCGTGTACGATATCAAATGCTTCTGCATCTTCTACAAAGTAAGCGTTACCGACATAGAGAATCTTTCCGTTGAAATCGGTTGTGCCGAAGCCGTATCTGATACCTCTATAGCCTGTTGCACCGTTTGCATTCTCGGTTGATTTTGCAGCGAGGGTGCTCTGGGTGAGAGCGGTTTCGCCGTCTACGATACCTGTGAGGGGAGCGTAGATATAACCGTCTGCATTACCGGGAAGGAGGATACCGCCTTTAGCTGTATCATATGCTAATGCACTCTTTGCGCCTGTTACTGCATCATAGAAATATATGCCGTTCTTTACAACATAGTCGTATGCATTCAAGCCTCTGCCGGATACGCAGATGCTTATATCAAGATACATTTTCTCTGTCGCGGTGCCGTTACCCTTTACTCTGTATGCCATACCCTCGATGGTTGAAGGAATACAGTCGGGAATACCGTTCCACAAGCGGGTTGCCTCACTTGTATAGGTATAGTAAGGGTTAGCCTTAAACATTATGTATGAATTTCCTGCCGATGCGTTTGCGGCGGGGTTCATTACAAAGAATCTCTCTGTACCGATGGTCTCGGTAAAGATATATCCTGAGTTAACGCTTGAGACGTAGCCGCTGTTTGTGTCATTTTTGGCAACTGAAGCGGTTGATCTCCACCAGCCTGTTGTGGCGTTATAGCCAACCTTTTCATCGTCGGGGATCTTCATTGCATAGGATGCAGTGTCTCCCATACCCGATGTGTAGCTGTTCTCGGCAAACGGGAACACACTGACCTGTGCTGCCACCATTACCATAGTAAGAACTATAGCTACTAACTTTTTGGAAAGTTTCATAGAAGTCGGAGGCCAAGCGGTCTTAGGAAGACAAAGTGGCCAAACAACTCCTTG
>JAZNKU010000421.1:0-3315 GCA_045578685.1 Eubacteriales bacterium | reverse complement strand
GCTGTTGAAGGTACCCTCTGCCAGCCACATATCCTTGTAGTTCTCAGCATAGTCCTTTACGGTCATCTTAACGCCGTAGGACTCAACGTAAGGAGTTATATCGTTTATCTCTGTGTAGAGGAAGTAGGAGCTTCCGTCGTTAAGTCTTACCCAGAAGGTGTACTCACCCATCCAGGGCAGATCGTAGGTCATTACACCGTCTGCGGTATATTTTGCAACGGTTGCCGCATCAAGGGTAATATTCTTCTCTGCCGCCTTGACATCAGTACCTGTGGTATAGTAACCGATAGCAAATCTGATCTCCTTGATGTTGTTGATACCGTTAAGTGTTACGGTGTAGTTGTCTACGCCTGTAATAACGGGAGCATCAGCCGAAAGCATAGGAATATCCTGTGTCTCGGTAGCACCGCATACCGTACAGGTTCTTGTTTCTATACCTACCTCGGTGGTGGTGGGAGCCTTGGTCTCGACCCAAGCGCCGAAGCTGTGACCGAGAGCCGCAATCTCAGCTGCTATGTATGTATCCTCACATACGGAACAGGTATAGGTTGTATAACCTGCTTCGGTACAGGTAGCAATTGTAGTAGTTGCAGTATAGCTATGACCCAAAGCAGCAATTGACTCGGTATAGCTATCTCCACAGGAACAGGTATATATTATATTACCATCGTCTGTACAGGTAGGGTCGGTTGTAACTGCAGTATAGCTGTGGGTATGAACTTCTACGATCTCCTTAAGCTCCCCTGCAACGCTTACGAATTTTCCGCATCCGTTTGTACAGTATGCGCTCTCAGAAGCAGTAACGTAGTCACTTGCATTATCATCACTGAGATAAGAACCCATCCTATGACCCAAAGCAGCTACGGTCTCCGTATACACCGCGTTACAGCCGGTGCAGGCATATGAAATCATACCGTTTGAAATACAGGTAGCAGATATATCTGCCGTCTTGGTATAGGAATGTGTATGAGAATCTATAAGTGCAGAGGAATCTGCCGATATCGTCCAGCTTGACGTTGCGGCGGGCGAGCTGTAAAGAACATAGCTTACTTTCTTAAGTGCCGTTCTGTTGAAAACGGTGGTGGAGCCGTTCTTGACGTTTATAGTCTTACCGGCAGAAATTGAAGTGTTACTTGTCTTAACGGTCTGAGAGCCTGAATATGAGCTTGACATCATAGAGTTGCCCGCACCGAATACCGTAGCACCGCTTATGGTCTTCGTTCCGTCACCGTCAACAGGCTCACCGTCCTGACCGGTAGGTGCGCCCCATACCTCAATATTACCGCCCGACAGAGTCAGAGTTCCGTTGGAGTCAAGTCCGTCGCCGTTCGATACGTTGACGAAAAGATCGCCGCCGTATACGTTAAGTGCAAAGCTGCCCGTGGTGGTAGTGCTGCCGGAATTGTTATTGTTCTGTCCGGGTCTGCCTCCGCCGGGGTTAAAGCCGCCGCCCGTACCCGTATCGGATGAAGAATCCGAACCGCCCGCAGAGTTGACGCCGTCGTTTGTTGCCAGTACGTCGTAGGTGCCGGAATAGAAGTTTACCGTACCTGATTCTATACCCTCGTAGCAGGTAGAGATATTTACTCTTACCTTAGAGTCGTCTCCGTTCTCTTCACCTAAAATAAGAGTGGTATCCGAATGTATACCGTCATCGCTCGTGGCGATATCAAAATCACCGCCGGTTATGGTTATATAAGCGTCTGAGTGTAACGAATCGTCTGCCGTATCAAGTTTGAATATACCGTCCGTGATCTGTATATGCTGAGTAAGGGTCGAGGTGTCCACGGTATCCTCGTCCTCACCGTTATAGGATGCCTTGATACCCTTACAGCTCATCGTATCCTTATCGAATGCAGAACTGTTATATCCTCCGCCTGCGGTAATATTGAATATACCGCCGTTAATATAAATATCCTGTGCCGACTGAATAGCGTCGTAGCCTGAATTTACGTTGATATATCCGCCGTTGACCGTCATAAGCGAGGCACATCCAAGAGTCGCATCTACCGCAGTCGGATCGCAACGGATACCGTCCTCTGCAGCATTGACGATCATATTACCCGAATTTACGGTAAGGGTATTATCGGATGAGATACCGTGCTTTACCGAATTTACCACAAGCGTAACGTCCTCGATCGTAAGTGATCCGTACTCGTTCACCTTGACGGCGTTTTTGGTAACACAGTTAAGTTCAAGGGTTCCCTTTCCGTTGACGACAACATTGGCGTAGTCCTTACCCTTGATACAGGCAGACTCGGCGTACTCTGCGTTGGTTCCGTCACCGCCGTCACCGTATATATCGCCATTATTGAATTCGCAGTCGGAAAGGGTATTATAAAATCCACCGAGAGAAGTGATGTATGCGGTAGTAGTTGAATCCTTTTTTACGGTTACTGGAGATGTAAAGGAGGACGTCAGGTTCAATCCCGCAAGATACAAATGTGCCTCTGCAGTTGCTTCCTTCTTCACGCAAATTGACATATCGTCACTGTTTCCGTAAAAAACGTACGTACCGCCCTTTTTCTTAATAGCTACGTTCAGGCTGTAGCTGTCAGAATTACGGTATACGGCATTACCGTCAGCATCGTAGTACACCGGCAGAGGATATGCGGCATCCCCTTCAAGGTACTCCTCGTTTGCTGCATTGATACCCGCTATCTCGTACTTGGTGTCAGACCCCTCGTAAACGGTAAGACAGTCTCCGTTGAATGCAAAGGTAGTATAGCCTACGGGAATCTCGTAAATACATCCATTGGAAAGTGACACCTCTGCAACGCCTACCGCACCGCTTACTGCCGTAACATAGGTCTTGCCGTTTGCAGTAGATATCCCGACGAGATCACTGTCGGTTGACAGGGTGACCCCTGCAGGTAAAGTAAAAACAGCACCGCTGTTTCCGATCAAGGTGCAACGTACCTCGCTTGTTGCCGCCGATAACGGTGGGCACAAAGAGAGCATAAGCATCGCGATCAACAATAAAGATATTGCGCGTCTTAGCTTTTTCATAATTTTTCTCCTTATATATTTTTATAAATTTTCATTTACGGTGATCTGATTTGATATCTGTATCTCAAGATTTCCGTTGCGGCATCGCAGCTCGTCTATAAGCTGCTTTTCCTTTGCAGGGTCGCGGAGAACTACATCATATGTAAGTCTGAACATACTGCCCATATTGGTAGTCTTGACCATTGAAAGCTCATAGGACAGAGTATATTCAGCAAGTATCTCTGCAAATATATCGGTATAATCCAAGTCCTCCGGTATGGTTATACGAACACTCTTATATCTATTACCACCTTTCACAGCACCGAA
>JAZNKU010000420.1:0-2951 GCA_045578685.1 Eubacteriales bacterium | reverse complement strand
ATTCTGCACTCTGCATTCTGCATTTTGCACTTATTTAACTCGTTTAAATACGATTCCCTTCCAGCCGTTGTCAGACATAATATCGGAAATGCCAAAGCCGTTATTTTCCATACAGTCGATAACCTTCTCGGCGTACTCGTCGATAACACCGGATACAACTACCGTAGCACCTATCTTGGTTACTCTGCCGAGATCGGGAGCCATACGCATGATGATGTCGGAGACGATGTTTGCACTTACAAAATCGTAGAGACCGCCTGTCATATCTACATCCTTTAAGAGGTCGGAGAGACCGCAGGTAACGTTATGTACATCGTTCTTCTCTGCATTTTCCTTTGCAACTCTGACAGCAACCGGGTCGATATCGTAGGCGTTGATATCCTTTGCACCAAGCTTTGACTCACAGATAGCAAGAATACCGCTGCCCGTTCCCACATCAAGCACATGGTCACCCTCCTGCATATGCTTCTCTATAAGAGTAGCGCAGAGGCGGGTTGTCTCGTGAGTTCCCGAACCGAAAGCAAGACCGGGATCCATCTTGATAACAAGCTCGTCTGCCTGCACGGTATAATCCTCCCACATGGGAACGATCATAAGGCGCTTACCTATCTTCAAGGGCTTATAGAAACGTTTCCAGTTGTTTTCCCAGTCCTCGTCGCCTACACCGATAAGCTCGATATCGCAGTCGAGGTTGAGTGCAGCAAAACGCTCCTTTATAAAGAGGAGATAGTCGTTGTAGTTATTGCGCTCGTCGATATACATACTGACCTTTGCGTGGGTCTTGTCTGCCTTTAAGATAGTCTCGTCGATAAGATCGCCGTAAATGGTATTGAGACCGGTTTCGATATCGCTGTAGTCCTCTATCATAAGTCTATGGTCAAGCATACTCATAACGGCAACAACGTCGTCAAGCTGTGCACTTCTGCAGGTTACGCGTAACTGTGTCCAGTTCATAATCTACCTCTTTATTTCTTCTTTTTGTCGAAAAATTTCTTCTTTTTCTGATAATGCTTTTCGCCGCAGGCCTCAGCGAAGGAACGAAGCAGCTCCTTCTGCTTGCCGTCGAGATTGCGGGGGACCTCTATCGCCACGGTAAACTCTATATCTCCCTTGTTCTTGGGATTGTGAACAGAGGGCATACCCTTACCACGGATACGGAATGCCGTACCGTTCTGTGTTCCCTCGGGAATAACGAACTCTACATCCTCCTCAAGGCTAGGAACCTTGATGGTAGCACCAAGTGCCGCTTCGGTAAAGGTTATGGGAACCTCACAGTAGAGGTTATTGCCGCCGCGCTCAAATATGCGGTGAGGACGAACGCTGATATATATGATAAGGTCGCCTGCGGGACCGCCGTTTCTGCCGTCGTCACCTAAGCCACGAAGGGATATGCGCTGACCGTCGGCGATACCCTGAGGCACCGATACCTCTATGGTCTTTGAAACCCTTACATAGCCCTTACCGTTACAGTTGGTACAGGGGGTCTTGATTATCTTACCCGTTCCGCGACAGTTATCGCAGGCTCTCGTTGACTGCATAACGCCAAATGGTGTACGGTTAGTCACCTTGACCTGACCCGTGCCGTGACAGGTAGGACAGGTCTCGGCACTTGTTCCCTTTGCCGCACCTGAGCCGCCGCAGTCGGAACACTTTTCTATCTTTTTGAAGGTTACGTCCTTCTTACAGCCGAAAGCCGACTCCTCAAAGGAAATAGTAAGCTCTACCTCGATATCAGAGCCTCTCTGGGGAGCGTTACGGCTGCGCTGGCTTGTTCCGCCGCCACCGAAAAAGCTGCCGAAGATATCACCGATATCACCGAAGTCAAAACCGCCGAATCCTCCGCCAAAGCCGCCGCCAAAGCCCGCGTTAGGATCTACGCCTGCGTGACCGTACTGGTCGTATCTTGCCTTCTTGTCGGCATCCGAAAGCACCGAATACGCCTCGTTTACCTCCTTGAAGTTGGCCTCTGCCTCCTTATCACCGGGATGTAAGTCGGGGTGATACTTTTTAGCCATTTTACGGTAGGCCTTCTTTATCTCGTCCTCACCTGCACCCTTCTGGATGCCAAGGACCTCGTAATAATCTCTTTTGTCTGCCATCTATATAACCTCGTAAATGCACACGCCAAAATGACGTGTGCATTTCTTTTTGAAATTAGGTCTTATCTTCGTAATCAGCATCGTAGTAGGTGCCGTTATCTGCACCACCGTCAAAGCCGCCCTGTGCACCGTTAAAGCCGCTGGGATCGCCCTGAGGAGCCTGCTGAGCATAGAGCTTCTCGGAAACCTTGTAGAATGCCTGCTCAAGAGCCTCTGTATCAGCCTTGATAGCATCGGTGTTGTCACCCTTAAGTGTTTCCTTGAGCTTTTCAACAGCCGCTGTTACGGGAGCCTTGTCGTCATCGGAAAGCTTGTCGCCGATCTCGCCGAGGGTCTTTTCAGACTGGAATACCATAGACTCAGCTCTGTTTCTGATCTCAACCTTTTCCTTAGCCTTCTTGTCCTCTTCGGCAAACTTTTCAGCTTCCTTTACAGCCTTCTCGATATCCTCCTGAGACATGTTAGTGGAGGAGGTGATGGTGATGTGCTGTTCCTTGCCTGTACCCTTATCCTGTGCGGTTACGTTAACAATACCGTTAGCGTCGATATCGAAGGTTACCTCGATCTGAGGAACGCCTCTGGGCGCGGAGGGGATACCGTCGAGGTGGAAGCGGCCGAGAGTGGTGTTGCCTGCTGCCATTTCTCTCTCGCCCTGAAGGATGTGGATCTCAACGGAGGTCTGACCGTCAGCGGCGGTGGAGAATACCTGGCTCTTCTTTACGGGAATGGTGGTATTTCTGTCGATGATCTTGGTGCATACTCCGCCGAGGGTCTCGATTCCGAGAGAAAGGGGAGTAACGTCGAGAAGGAGAAGGTCCTTTACGTCGCCGCCGAGAACGCCTGCCTGAATAG
>JAZNKU010000419.1:0-3969 GCA_045578685.1 Eubacteriales bacterium | reverse complement strand
GGGTGGATATGCTGCCGCAGCCCTGTCTTGCAAGGGAGGGGAGTCCTCCGCGGAACATTTCCTTATAATAATAACCCTTGAATTTAAAATACGAGGGCTTGACGGGTATTCCCTTCTTCAAAACCATTATAAGAAGTATGGTGAAGCCTACCATCTGGCTTATCATGGTGGCAAACGCCGCTCCCGCCGTACCCATATCGAATACGAATATGAAAACGGGGTCAAGAAAGATGTTCAGTATACCGCCCGTGGTTATGCCCACCATTGCATAGGTAGCTCTGCCCTGAAAGCGAAGCTGATTGTTCAATGCAAAGGAGCCTGTCATAAAGGGGGCGGCAAGGAGGATATACCTCATATAGCTGCAGGCGTGGGGTAATATGGTCTTGGTTGAGCCTAAGAGAAGAGCCAGAGGCTTTAAGAATATCAGACCCACTGCTGTTATGAGAGCTCCCCCTGCGATAGCGGAATAAAAGCCCACCGACGCCATGGTGTTGGCGTCCTCGTACTCCTGTCTGCCCATGGCACGGGAGATAAAGTTACCCGAGCCGTGTCCGAAGAAGAAGCCTATTGCCTGTATCATCGCCATAAGCGAAAAGGAAACTCCTACCGCGGCTGTAGCCGACGTGCCTATACGGCCTACGAAGTAGGTATCCGCCATATTGTAAACCGAGGATATAAGCATACTTATTATGGTAGGTACGGCGAGCCTGCATATCAGGGGCTCAAGCTTACCCTCGGTCATCTTCTTAAACTGGGTATCAAGTGCTTTTGACATTATTTTATAAACAGATCCTTATATATTTCCATCATTTCGTCGCAGCTTACCTTATAGGGAGCGTTGGCGAAGTTGCCTGCGGTCTTTACCTTATCCGCAAACATAACGAGGGTCTCCTCCTCTATCTCTGCCTCAAACTCTGAAAGTTTAGGCAGATATTCAGCTATTATTTCGGGAGTAGTTTCAAGGGCATCTGCAAAGTCACAAAGAAGCTTTCTTCCCTCCTCGCATTTTGACTGGTACTCTACATATTTGCCGATAAATACCGCACAGGCTCTGCCGTGGGGAAGGTCTGCGTGGAAGGTCAGGTTATAGCCCATGGGATGGGGGAAGCCCGTGCCCGTTGTGTTGATGGCAACACCGCCTGCAAAGGAGGCGTACATCAGAGCCTCTCTCATCTCCTCGGTGATCTCGCCCTTATCAAGTCCCTCAAAGCAGCTTCAGATATTCTTTGCGCCGAAAAGGGCAAACATACGGGATATCTCGGTGGACTTGGGCGACATATAGCTTTCTATACAGTGACAGAAGGCGTCAAGAGCTGTGGAAAGCGAATAGTTACGGGAAAGAGATATTGTATACTTATAGTCAAGAAAAGCATACCTTGCATAGGAATAAGGAGAATTGAAGGTCTGCTTCTTATCCTTGCCGTCAAGAGAAAGTATGGAATAGGGGTTACCCTCGCTACCCGTACCGGAGGTGGTAGGAACGAGAATTATGGGCAGAGAGGGCTTAAGTGCGGGGATATTGAATATCCCGTCAGGCTCGATATCGGGGTTTGCGATAAAGCCTGCAATGGCCTTTGCCGCATCCATGGGAGATCCTCCTCCGATGCCCACAACAAAATCACAGCCGAACTCTCTTGCAATAACACCGCCGTCATAGCAGGTGCTCAAAAGAGGGTTTTCTCTTATCTTATCGTATACGATATACTCGATGCCGTTTTCACAAAGGGCGTCTATAACATCGTCAAGGGCTCCGCTTTTGATAGCGGAGCTTGCACCCGTTACTATCATACAGCTCTTACCTAATTTGAAAAGAGCTTTGTTTTGTGAGATACAGTTCTTGCCCGAGATCACCTTTGTGGGCATATAGAAATTCATGTTCATAGCTATTACCTCGTTTTAGTTTGATCTGAAGGAATCAAATTTATTAAGCATTACCGCCGCCTGTGCTCTGGTTGCCGTGCCTGCGGGATCGATGCAAAGCACACCGTCTTTCTCCATACCCGAGATGATACCTGCAGCCACAGCCCATTTTACGGGCTCGGTCATCCATGCATTACCGGTCTTGTCAAAGAGAGCACAATCGCCGAAGCCGGAAAGCTCCGCTCTGCCCGATATGTCTATTCCGTTCTTTGATGCATAGTTGAACAGCATCCTTGCAAGGGCGGCACGCATGATAGACTGCCCTCTGCCGAACCTGGTCTCGCTGACACCGCTGACATAGCCCTCGCTCTTTGCCCATACCACGGCTCCGCTGTACCACTTGCCCGTATCGATATCCTCAAAGCCGCTTGGGATGCTTTTGTATTCGTCGGTGTTGACACCTGCAATATTTGCAAGTATAAGCACGAACTGCTCACGGGTGATATGGCTTGAGGGTGAGAAGACGTCCTCCGACATTCCCTTCATATACCCCTTCTTCACCGCGTATTCCACCGCACCGTAATACCAGGAACTCTGCTTAATATCGGTAAAGGAATTGGTATATTCCTTTCGGGGTATAGACATAGCCTGAATATCGCCGCACTCACCGCAGCGCTTCTCCGCTCTGCCTTCATTGAAATAATCAGGCTCGAATACCACCGTCCACTCTCCGTATGTATGTTCAAGAAGAGGCAGGTCCTCTGTATAGCTCTCACCGCAGCTGCAAAGGTAAAGAAGCTTACCCGCCGTACTGCAGCTGCTATTTGAAAGCACGCTTTCGGTATAGCCGTGACCTGTTTTGGTGTTCTCTATAATTATGCAGTCCTTCTCCCCGCAGCCGTAGATACAGCTTGCCGTAGCGGTACCGTCCTCGGTACAGGTGGCATCATTGTTATAGATATATTCGCCGTAGCTGTGGGGGATACGGGTGTTCTCTGCCGTCACGGTATCCGTCTGTGTGCATCCGCATATGCAATATGCGGTCTTGGTGCCGTCCCTTAAGCAGGTGGCGTCGTTGTTATAAATATAATCAATAAAGCTGTGCCCCTCGATAAGCTCGAAGGATATACGGTTTCTTGCCGCATAGAGGTGAGCCGCCGAGTTTTCGTAACAGCGTATGGTCACGGGTGAGTTGTCAAACGCACCCTCGCCTATCTCGGTCACGGTCTCGGGAATGAAAACGCTTGTAAGATAAGCGCAGTTGGCAAAGGTGTTTTTTGAGATACTTGTAATATCGGAGGGGATAACGAGAGAGCTTGTCCTCTCCCCGTTTATATAAAGCTCCTTAGTATAGGATATAAGCGGGTGCGAGGCACCCAGCTCAAAGCCGCACCAAGCCTTAAGGTCGGTTATGTTAAGCTCGACAAGCTCTACTCCCTCAAACGCCTTGTCCCCTATCGTGGGTATACTGCCTCCCACGTTGATACGCTTAAGAGAGCCGCAATTATAAAAGGCGTTGTCGCTTATCTCGGAAAACTCACTTATATCAAGCTCGGTCACAAGCTCGCCGTTGAGATAAAGCTCGGCAGAATTGTACATAGGGTTAGAGCCGTAGCCATAGTCGTACTCGTCAAGGTAGGAGTCATAGTACGTATCGTAAAATACTATGCTCGCCCATTTTTGGATATCGATGATATAAACCGATTTGAGGTTCTTACTGAACATAAAGCAGCTGTAGCCGATATGCGTAAGGCTGTCGGGAACCGAGATACCCGTAAGCTGGTTGCAATTATTAAAGGCAACGTCAGCTATGGTCAGAGTTCCTTCTTTTATCTCATAAAGACCCTGCAGGTCGTTTTTTGCTTTGATGATATGATTGCCGATATACAGAACGCCGTCGGTATAGTTGGCATCGTTATTATAGCACGCGGTGTCCTCAAACGCAGAGGATCTTATCTCCATTATACCGTCCGGAAGAGTGATATCGGACAGAGAGGTGCACTTGTAAAAAACACCCTTTCTGATATAACGCAGACTCTCGGGAAGCTCAGCGGTCTCAAGGGAGCTGCAGCAGTAAAAGGCATATTGCCCAAGCGAAGTAAGTGAATC
>JAZNKU010000418.1:0-3232 GCA_045578685.1 Eubacteriales bacterium | reverse complement strand
TTACTCTTGACGAAAACCCTGTTGACAAGATCTTCCGTGAGGGAAGAGCTCTCTTCTACCACGCAATGCTCAACCGTGCACAGGACTTCCGCGGTATGGAAACCGATTTCGGTATCGTTCCTTATCCCAAGTGGAATGAGGAGCAGGCAGGCTATTACACCCATTCTCAGGATGGCTACTCCGTAGCGGTAGTACCGATTGATGCCAATAATCTTGAGATGTGTGGCGCTGTGGTTGATGTAATGTCTGCACTTTCCAACAAGATGGTCATCCCCGCATACTACGATATGGCACTTCGCGACAAGTATGCCCGTGACGACGAGTCGGGTGAGATGCTTGACATCATCCGTGAGGGCTTCAAGATGGACTTTGCATACTATTATCAGGGTGCTATCGGCAGCGGCGGACACTTCAGAAACCTTATCAATCAGGAAAACACTAACTTCGTATCCTACTTCCAGACCAACAAGAAGGGCTTTGAGCGTAAGCTTAAGAAGCTTATTCAGGCATATGTGGATGCAGAGGCTGAGTGATAACTCTGACAGCAGAATAAATTATTTTTGGAGAGTGGTTTACAGCCACTCTCCGTTTTACATACAGTAGATTCTTCTCAAGGTTCAGAAAGTACTTTGGAAGATGTTGACATTAAATCAATGGTATGTTACTATGGATATATCAAATAACGAAAGGTCTATTGCTATGAACAAGTTAAAAAGAACATTATCCTTTTTACTGGTTATTGTAATTATAGTGATCTCCGGCACTGCTTGTGGTAATGACAAACCTATATCGGATAACGGAGTTACAACGCTTGCCGGAAGTGGAAGCGTTGTGCCTGAGGATGTCAAATTTACCGGAGAAACCTTTACCGTTCTTTGCCGTGAGGATAACGCATGGGGTCGGTATCTTCATGAGATTGCAGCTGACGAGGATACGACCGAGCTTGTAAACGAAGCGGTCTACAAGCGCAATCTTGAGGTAGAAGAGCGATTTGAACTTGAAAAGCTGGAGGCTTACGCAATCCCGGGACAGTGGGCGGTGAACGAAGATTTCATTAACACCTTCAGAAACTCTATTCTTGCTGCCAGCGGCTCCTTTGACCTTATTATGAGTCAGCAGTCCTATATGGAAGATATTTCTCTGATCGAGTTGTTCAGTAACTTTTATGATGTTCCTTATGTTAAGGACAATCTGGATGCAGATCATTACTATCAGGATATTATCGACGAGGTAACTATTGACGGTAAACTGTTGTATATGGTTGGTGACTACTCGCTTACCTATTGGGAGCATCTATATGTTCTTTATTTCAACAAGACCATGGCAGAGAACCGCAACATCGGTGACATCTATCAGCTTGTCCGTGACGGTAAGTGGACTTATGATAAAATGGCTGAGATGGTTAAAGGTGTGTGGACAGACCTTGACGGCGATGCATGGCCGGGTGATGACGATACCTTCGGTTACGTTACCGAGATCCGTAACACTACGGATGCTCTTTGGGATATGTTTGATATACGTGTTACTGCAAGGGACGAGAACGGTCAGGTTAAAATCGACGTTGATCAGGGTAAGATGGTACAGGTACTTGAAAAGATGATAGAGTTCAAACAGTCTGACGACACCTTCTTTGAGGTTACCGATTCTTCTATGACAGAGGACTCCATTAGGTGTGACAAGATCTTCCGAGAGGGAAGAGCGCTGTTCTATCCTGCTTTTCTCAGCCGTGCGCAGGACTTCCGCAGTATGGAGACTGATTTCGGTATCCTTCCTTATCCCAAGTGGGATGAAAATCAGGATAAATACTATACCCGTTCACAGGATGCATACTCTGTAGCCGTTATCCCTATCGACGTTCCGAATATCGAGATGTCGGGCGCGGTATTTGACGTACTTTCTGCTATATCCTACGAGCGTGTCATTCCCGCATACTACGATATGGCGCTTCGCGATAAGTACGCTCGTGATGACGAATCCGGAGAGATGCTTGATATCATCCGTGACGGCTTTAAGTTCAGTTTCGGCGTTTTCTATGCGCCTTCTCTCGACAGAGGTCTTGAGTTTCGTATTCTTATTGAACAGGACAATCCCAATTTCGTATCTTACTATGAGGTGAACCGTAAGGGATATGAGCGAAGACTCAAGAAGCTTCTTTCGGCTTATGAAGAGCTTTATGCCCGGTAGTTACCTTATATATTAATTTTCAATGAACTCTATTGCATTTTTAAAACAATTGTGATATAATGCAATACAGTAAATAAAGTTGTTCATGGAGAGTGGTTGACAGCCACTCTCCAAGTTTTATTCATAGGAAAGGATTTTCATAATGGCAAACGGCAAGAAGATTGCAGATGTGTGTGCCGAGCTACTCACTCCCGTCATAAACGAATTAGGCTATGATGTATGGGATATCGAGTATGTCCGTGAGGCGGCAGAGTGGTTTTTGAGAATTACTATTGATTCTCCCAACGGCATTGACATCGACGACTGCGAAAAGGTTCACAGAGCCATCGACCCTGTGCTTGACGAGGCAGATCCCATCGAGGATGCATACAGATTAGAGGTTTCCTCCCCGGGACTTGAGCGCGATATCAGGACAGATGTTCACTTTGAGGCTTGTATCGGAGAGAAGATAGTATGCAAGCTGTTTACCAAGCTTGACGGTAAGAAGGAATATATCGGAATACTTAAAGCATATGAAAATAAGAATATAGTTCTTGAAACCGAGGAAGGCGAGGTTACGATCGAGCGTAAATTAGCCTCCAAGGTGAGAACAGTCTTTGATTTTGATTAATAATATTTAGAGAGGATAAATGATGAATACCGAATTTTTTAATGCACTTGAGCTCCTTGAAAAGGAGAAGGGAATTCCCGCAGAGTACATGATCGAGCGTGTTGAAGCGGCACTTATCAGCGCCTTCAAGCGTGAGGAGGGTGGCAACAGCAATGTAAGAGTCGTTCTTGACCCCGTAAAGAAGGATGTTCGTGTTTACAAACAGATGGATATCGTTGAAGAGGTTGAGGATGAGGCAACTCAGCTTACCTTAGAACAGGCACAGAAGATATCCAAGAGATATAAGCTTGGCGGTGTTGCAGAGATCGAGATGAAGCCCAAGAACTTCCGTAGACTCAGCGCACAGACCGCAAAGCAGGTAATTATTCAGGGTATCCGCGAGGCGGAAAGAGGAATGATGATCAAGGAGTACGAAAGCAAGCGTGAGGAGATCATCAC
>JAZNKU010000417.1:0-3966 GCA_045578685.1 Eubacteriales bacterium | reverse complement strand
TGTCCATTGGTCAAACTCCTCACATAATAATATAAGCTTATTATATTATAAATCAGGCAAAAAAGCAAGAATTCCAACGGCAAGTTATTCAAGAATATTTGTAGTTATAAAATCCACACCGTATGAAACAAGTTTTTCAGCAATTTCTTTGTCATCACAGGTCCAGCAGTTTACCTTGATGCCATTAGAGTGCAAAAGCTCCGTGTTTTCTTTGGTGAGCTTTTTGTATGATATATCAATATCGAGATTATGGGAAGAAAGCTTTTTTATAAGCTCATCTGTAACAGCTTCCTTTGTAATAAGCTGTACCTCGTTTTTGGGAAGAAGGCTTCTTACATTTATGCAATTTTCAAAATCAAAGGAAATGAAGATTACATTTTGTATGTAGTCTTCTTTTTTTATTTCCTTTATTAGTCTCTTGATATCGCCAAGTTCAAAATGGTTTTTTATTTCGAGTACGGCAATTTTACCGTACTTTTTGCAAATACTGATGTATTCGTTAAGAAGCGGTATCCGTATATCCTTACGGTCAAAGCTACCGTCCGCATCGGGAAGTACTATATCCTTGATTTTTGAATATCGGCTTTTTTCCACATTTACATCATGCTTACCAAGGCTAACTCTTTTGGTTGTTTCATCGTGTATAACTACAAACTTGCCGTCTTTGGTAACATGTACATCGGTTTCTATGCCGTAGTAACTTCTGTTTCCCGCGGCAACAAATGCAGGGCAGGTATTCTCGCGTTCAATACCGCTGAGACCTCTGTGGGCTATTATTTTGGTTTTGCAGGATTCTATTTTTATGGTATCCATAGCAAAAGTTTCTCCCGTCAATTAATTTTTGTTATGAAATATATATGTGAGTACAGGCACCAGTATTGCAACTGCTATCGCAAGATATGTGGTCATATTCATAAATTTACTCCCTGAAATCCGTTCCTATTACCTTACCGTTATACTTATCGACATATAAAACTATAGGTCCCAAAAGTCCGTCCTGTGTAGTATTGAATGTGATTTTATATACGGTTTTTCCTGTAAGATTTTCTTCTTTGACAAAAAATCCCATAAACGGCTGTTTATTAAAAGTATATTCTTCCACCTTGGGATTATCTAAATTTGTAATGGTTTCCTTTGATTTATTATCGAGCTTTTCTGTGGCAAGGCGGATTGCCTGTTGAGGGCTTATCGCACTGTCTGACTTTTTGACAGCATAGCAAATACCAAAAATTGCAAGTAACAATACAAATGTGATAATAATATATTTTTTCATGCTAATCCCCCTTTTTTATATTTTAAGTATACAAAATTTTATGTATCAATGTCAAACAAGACGCACCAAAATAACCTGTACGGTTTATCTTGGTGCGTCTTAAAAATCGCGTATATTAATACTTTTGTCAGATTATAGGTGTTACAATCTCAACATCCTGATATACAGGGAGACCTGTACCTGCAGGAATGAGCTTACCTATGATTACGTTTTCCTTAAGACCTACGAGAGGATCCTTCTTACCCTTTATAGCAGCATCGGTAAGAACTCTTGTTGTTTCCTGGAAGGAAGCAGCAGAGAGGAACGAATCTGTAGCAAGAGCTGTCTTGGTGATACCAAGGAGTACGGGATCGCACTCGGGCTCTACCCTACCGTCGGCAACTGCCTTACGGCGTTCTGCCTCAAACTCTGCTCTGTCTATTAAGGAACCGATGAGAAGGTCGGTTTCACCGGGTTCGGTAACCTTAACCTTTCTTATCATCTGTCTTACGATAACTTCTATATGCTTATCGTTGATATCGATACCCTGGAGTCTGTACACTCTCTGTACTTCCTGGATAAGGTAATCTGTAACAGCCTTTATGCCGTTATCTCCCATAACACGGAGTAAATCCTGAGGATAGATAGAACCTTCGGTAAGTTCCTGTGCAAGAGCTACCTTGTCGCCATCTGCAACCTTGAGTCTGGAACCGTAAGGAATGAGGTAGTTGTGAGTGATACCGTCTTCTGTAGTGATGACAGCTTCTCTCTTCTTCTGTGTTTCCTCAATCTTAACAGTACCTGCTTCTTCTGCGATAATGGCAACGCCCTTAGGTCTTCTTGCTTCGAAGAGTTCTTCAACTCTGGGAAGACCCTGAGTGATATCGTCGCCGGCAACACCGCCCGCATGGAAGGTTCTCATTGTAAGCTGTGTACCGGGCTCACCGATGGACTGAGCAGCTATGATACCAACTGCTTCACCGGCGTCAACTATTTCACCGGAGGAAAGGTTGGAACCGTAACACTTAGCACAAATACCAATTCTGGATTCACATGTAAGGATGCTCCTTATCTTAGCTTCGGTTACGCCTGCATCTGCAACCATAGTTGCGATAGCTTCGGTCATAAGAGAGTTTGCACTTACGAGCACTTCGCCTGTTTCGGGGTGAAGGATATCTTCGAGTGCAGTTCTGCCTATGAGTCTGTCTCTGAAGCTTTCGATTACTTCTTCGCCTATGGCAATCTTCTTAACGAGGATACCCTCGGAAGTGCCACAGTCGTCCTCGCGGATGATAACATCCTGAGATACGTCAACAAGTCTTCTTGTAAGGTAACCGGAGTCAGCTGTTCTAAGAGCTGTATCGGTAAGACCCTTACGAGCACCGTGTGTGGAAATGTAGTATTCCAAAACGTTAAGACCTTCTCGGAAGTTAGCCTTAATCGGAATTTCAAAAGCATTACCTGTAGTATCCGCCATAAGACCACGCATACCGCAAAGCTGCTTAATCTGGTCCTTACTACCACGGGCACCGGATGTAGCCATCATGTATATGGGGTTGTACTGATCGAGGTTTTCCATAAGTGCATCGGAAATATCGTCAACAGCCTTGTTCCATGTTTCGATAACCTTTTCGTATCTTTCTTCGTCGGTAATAAGACCTCTCTTGTACTGCTTTGTAAGCTTATCAACAGCTTTCTGAGCATCTTCGAGTCTTTCGTACTTGGATCCCGGTATGTTCATATCGAATACGCTGATTGTGAGCGCACCCTTTGTAGAGAACTTGTATCCGAGAGATTTTATAGCATCGAGAACTGTTACGGAATCTGTAGTACCGTGTGTTCTTATGCACTTGTCAAGTATCTTACCAAGGCCCTTCTTATCGGCAGTAAATTCCATGCCAACTTCGAGCTTAAGAAGCTTCTGAGCCTTTTCTTCGTAGGTGTCTGTAGGAAGGATTGTTCTGTCTACAAGACCGATATCCTGAGGTACTTCACCGTTGAATATAATCTTACCTGCAGTAGCATCTATAATGCCCTCGTAGGTAACGCCGTCTACTGTAATGGACTTAAATACCTTTATGGGAGCATGGAGCTGAAGCTCGCCTGCATTGTAAGCCATGAGAACTTCGTCATTGTCCTTATAGTACTTACCTTCGCCCTTTTCACCGGGGAAGCAACCTTCTTCGGTAAACTGAGCAGGCTTCTTACCTGCTTCTTCGAGCTCGGCATTTATCTGCTTTAAGGACTTGCCTCTTGTTATAGCTTTTTTACTATTCTTATTGAATTCCTGATTACTTAAGTAGCAAACTATATCGCCCACTTCAAATCCGGAATCACCGGGATCGGTAATCTTAACTTCCTTGGGCTTGTTGATTGTAAGATAGTAACTACCAAGTACCATATCCTGTGTAGGAACAGTTACAGGCTTACCATCCTGAGGCTTTAAGAGGTTGTTTGCAGAGAGCATAAGGAATCTTGCTTCTGCCTGTGCCTCGGGAGAAAGAGGTACGTGAACAGCCATCTGGTCACCGTCGAAGTCGGCGTTGAACGCTGTACATACGAGCGGATGAAGCTTAAGAGCTCTACCTTCTACAAGGATAGGCTCGAACGCCTGAATACCGAGTCTGTGAAGTGTAGGAGCACGGTTAAGAAGAACGGGGTAGTCTTTGATAAGTCGGAGGCCAAGCGGTCTTAGGAAGACAAAGTGGCCAAAC
>JAZNKU010000416.1:0-16334 GCA_045578685.1 Eubacteriales bacterium | reverse complement strand
CCTACCTTCAAGAAGACCAAGAGCGGTTACTCTACCAATGCCGAGGTTCTCGAAAAATTAAGACCCTATCATCCCATAATCGACAAAATTTTAGAATACAGACAGATAACCAAGCTCAACTCCACCTATGCGATAGGACTTTTAAATGTGGCGGACAGTGAGGGCAAGATACACACCACCTTCAACCAGACCATCACCGCAACGGGACGTCTCTCCTCCACCGAGCCAAACCTCCAGAACATCCCCGTAAGAACAGAGCTTGGCAGAGAGCTGAGAAGATATTTTATTCCTACAGATTCTAACCATATTTTGATAGATGCCGACTATTCCCAGATAGAGCTTCGTTTACTTGCGGCAATATCGGGAGACGACACTATGATCGAGGCATTCAAGTTAGGTATAGACATCCATACCCTTACCGCCTCCCAGGTGTTCCGTGTATTCCCCGAGGCTGTAACCCCCGAGCTTCGTAAGCGTGCAAAGGCGGTAAACTTCGGTATCGTATACGGCATCGGAGACTACTCTCTTGCCATGGATATCGGTGTTACCAAGCGTCAGGCGGGTGAATATATCCGCGGATATCTGGACACCTACCCCGGTATCGACAGTTATCTTAAAAATATTGTTGAAGAAGCACACGAAAAAGGTTATGTCACCACCATGATGGGCAGAAGAAGATATATCCCCGAGCTTTCTTCTTCAAAAAAGACTATGATAAGCTTCGGCGAGCGCGTTGCAATGAACAGCCCCATACAGGGTACCGCCGCCGATGTAATAAAATTAGCAATGATAAATACGGCCAACCGTCTTGAAAAGGAGCTGCCCGAGGCAAAGCTCATACTTCAGGTACACGACGAGCTGATAGTAGAAGCTCCCGTGGGTCAGGCTGATAAAGCTATGGAGATCCTCATTTACGAGATGGAAAACGCATACAAGTGTGCCGTTGCTCTTGAGGTTGAAGCCAATATGGGGGCAACGTGGTATGACGCCAAATAGCGTCATACCAAATGCGGAATGCGGAGTGCGGAGTACGGAATTAATGAAGAAAATAGTGTCCTAAGGACACTATTTTCAACCGTCATTATTTTCTTCGCATTTTGATTTCTTGCATAAATGACAGATCATAGCCACTGCAGCAGTTACACCTAAGGTCACCAAAGCCACCTGCCACAGGGGTGTGGAGCAGCTACGGTGCATCGAAACCGACTTTATGGGTTCACCGTTTTTTGATATACCCATACGGGCGGTAACAGAGCGGTCAAGCTCGTAGCATCCCATCTCATTTATCATATCCTTGATACACATATAATCACCTCATATGTATTTTGAGGCAAGTAAAAAAAATTATTCGGAAAGGAGACGGACAATTTATGGGTAGCGTTAACTTTGATACATCTGTAAGGTATCTCTCGGGCGTTGGGGAAAAGCGTGCCGAGACCCTTGCCAACATGGGCATATATACAATCCGCGATCTGCTCTATCATTTTCCCCGTGCATATCAGCACCGAGGCAATATCCGTTTTGTTTCCGAGGTGGAGGACGGCGAGACCGCATCACTTATCATGACGGTGGCAAGCCAGCCTCATACCGCCATGCTCAAGGGTCGTATGACCATGACGAAATTCTCCGCCTTTGACGGCACGGGAAAGTGCAATCTTACCTTTTTTAATCAAAATTACGTTTCAAAAATTTTCACCGTAGGCTCAACCTTCCGCTTCTACGGCAAGATACAGCGTAAAGGTAAGGCTGTCAGCATGGCATCCCCTGCCTTTGAGCCATATTACGAAGGTATAGCACTGCCCGAGTTTTTCCCCGTTTATCCTCTGTCGGGTAATCTTAGTCAAAATTATATGGGCAAGATAATCTCCTCGGCTCTCAGTATGCTTAAAGAGACCGAAATAGAGGATATTCTGCCCGAAAAAGTAGTTAAAGAAAATCACCTGCCAACCCTTTCATGGGCTCTTAACACCATACACAATCCCATGAGCTACGAGCTTATGGAGAAGGCGAGACGCCGCTTTGTATGGGAAGAGCTCTACGTCTTTGCCCTTGCCATATCCCTTTCAAAGAAAAAAGCGAAGGACGGAAATGCTCCCGTTTTTGCAAAATCGGATATGGACAGATTTTATTCGGTATTTCCATTTAAGCCCACAGGCGCGCAGGCAAGAGTTATCGGTGAGATAGAGTCGGATATGACAGACAAAAAGGCTCTTGGTATGTCCCGTCTTGTATGCGGTGACGTGGGAAGCGGTAAGACCATGTGTGCCGCAGCAGCCATGTACATGGCTGTATCAAACGGTTATCAGGCGGCACTGATGGCACCTACCGAGATCCTTGCTACCCAGCATTATAACGATTTAGGTGTTATTTTTGCAAAATTAGATATCCGCTGTGAGCTGCTCTGCGGCTCAACGCCCGCTGCTAAAAAGAAAATTATCAAAAAAGGTCTCAGCGACGGCAGCATAGACTGCGTTATAGGTACTCACGCTCTTTTAACGGGGGATGTAGAGTTCAAAAATGCCGCACTGATAGTCACCGACGAGCAGCACCGCTTCGGTGTAATGCAGCGTTCGGCTCTGGGCGACAAGACCAAGGGCGGGCATATCCTCGTTATGAGTGCAACCCCCATACCCCGAACCCTTGCTCTTATTATGTACGGCGACCTGTCACTTTCATACATCGACGAGATGCCCCCCGGCCGCAAGAAGGTATCCACCTTTGTGGTAGACGACAGCTACCGTGAGCGTATGAACGGCTTTATCGAAAAGCAGGTAGGAGAGGGGCGACAGGTATATATCGTCTGTCCCGCAATCGAAGGGGATGAGGACGAGGGGCTTGTAGGCTTTGACTACCGTCCCGAGGACAACAAGCCCAAGCTAAAGAACGCCACCGAATATGCCGACACCCTGCAGAAAAAGCTGCCCTCGGTGCGTGTTTCCCTGATGCACGGCAAAATGAAGGCCGTCGAAAAGGACAAGGTAATGTCAGCCTTTTCGGCAGGTGAGATAGACGTGCTTGTTTCCACCACGGTTATTGAGGTAGGCGTAAATGTACCCAACGCGACCCTTATGATAGTAGAGAATGCCGAGCGATTTGGTCTATCTCAGCTTCACCAGCTCCGAGGCCGAGTGGGCAGAGGACAGCATAAATCCTGGTGTATCCTGGTTTCCGACTCAAAGGGAGCGGAGGCAAAGAGCCGTCTGGAGGCTATGACCGAGACCAACGACGGTCTTGAGATAGCCAAAAAAGACCTTGCTATCCGAGGTCCGGGTGACTTTATGCCGGATAAGAACGGTAACACCCGTCAGCACGGAGGAGCTGCCTTTAAGGCGGTATCTCTGTGCGACAATACCGCTGATCTTGAAGCTGCGTTTGGATATGCGGGTGAGGTGCTGAGCCTTGACCAAAAGTTAGACTTACCTGAAAATCAAGCCGCAGCAAAGCGGGTAGAGGAATATTTCGGCAGTATACGCTCATCTGTTAATTGACAACCACAGGTAACAGTGATATAATACTTAATTGTAACCCTACGAAAGAGAGAAATGTTATGTTCAAAAAGATATTGATACTGATCCTTGCACTTATGATGCTCCTCTGTGCCTGTGAAAAGAAGCAGCAGCTCGGCGGTTATAAGGCAGAAAACGGCTACTGGTATATAGATTTTGAAAACCCCACCATCGATGCGGAGAAAAAAGAGATCAAGGCTACCCTGTCCGACGGAAGAAAGGATACCTCTTATATCCGCCGTCCCATACTTAATGTGGATACCGAGGGTGCAAACGCCGTTACCGAAAGCATTAAGACCTACCTTGACGAAAAGTACGGAAAATATTTTAAGGATCCCGATGACAGAATAATAAAGGTAGACTACGAAACACAGGATATCTACGATATACTGACCGTTATAGTCACCGAAAAGGTCATTACTGCAGAAAAAACCACCGAATATACCACCTGCTTCCACTATGATGCTCTGGCAGACGTTGAGCTTAACATGATGGAATACTCCAATACCAACGGTGCACAGCTCTCAACCGTTTATAAGGCGGTGCTTGAGTCGGATTGGGCAAAGGAATATGAAAAAACAGCAGGCACTCCTCCCTATGAGGATGTTATCAGCGGAATCGTCCACCGCGGTGAGCTTATGTTTGATATATACTGTATAGAGCCGGACGGCGAAAATGTTACTAAGCTTGAACTACAGGTTGAGGATGTTCCTCTCCAGATTCCCGAAATGGAGCAGTAATATGGAAAAGTTTAAATTTTCAAATCTTAATAAGAAATTCGTATATATCTTTTTGGTATGCTCGGTTGCTTTTGCGGTATTCCAGAGCCTTTTGGTAACAAAATTCTATGAGGCAGATATGTTTCTCTATGCCCACGGTACTGCTCTGCCTACGGTCTTTAATGTGCTTCTGTCCGTATTTGTTATCCTTGTGCTTGCTTACTGCTCCCTCTGTAAGTGCGAGGGTAGCTCTGATATGTTAGCCAAGACCTCGGTCGTTACCCGCATATTCGGTATTCTCTGTGCCGCGGCACTTCTCTATACCGGTATGACAACTCTTTCGGCATACAATCAAAAAACCTCTGAGCTTATGTACATAACTCAGAAGCAGGATAAATTTATTTACTGGTCAGCAATTATTTCCTTCGGTGCGTTTATATATTTTGCTCTCATTGCCTTTGTACCCGAGAAGCTGAATAAGGCAAAAACCTTCCTTGGCTGTATCACAATAGTATGGCACGTGCTGTACCTGATGTCGGTATACTTTGACATGACCTCTCCCTTAAACGATCCCATGAGGCTGATGAACGAGTTTGCACTTGTGGGTATAATGATGTATCTCACCGTGGAGATCAGATATCTCTGCGGTATTCCGAAAAAGGGATTTTACATAGGTGCATCGGCAGCAGCCTTTGCTCTGCTGCTCTGTTCCTCTGTATCAAATATTCTCTTTGCTGTCAGCGGTAACACGGTACAGGGCGGAAATATTGCGGTATATATCTATCAGCTCTGCTCTGCGGGATATATCCTTTCAAGAGTGGTATCACAGCTTAAGTGCTTTGAAGTTAAAAAGCCTGAAGTTCCTATAGTAGAATGACAATAAAAAAATTCCACCGAAACGGTGGAATTTTTTTATACTTATTTATCTAACTTATAGATCTCAAGCTTGCCCTCGCCCTCGATCTTAGCTTCTATACCAATATACTTGGCATCGGGCTTAAGGGGCAGATAAAGCTCACCCTCGTCGCAGAAGAACTCCGCCATCATGATATCGAAGATACCCCTGATACGGACATTCTCGTCAACCAGCACATAAGGAACATCAAATTTAACGCCGTCGGGGGGAAGCACCCAGAGCTTGTTTTCTGCCTTGTCAAAGGTAAACTCATAACCGCGGACAGAAAGCTTGGAATCAGGCTTAAACTCCATGATAGCATCGAATGCATCACCTGCACCGTATACTACCTCAACATCCTTGCCCTCTGCCTTACGGCACTCACGGCGGTAAGCGTCAAGTTCCTTTACGGGCTGATAGCAGAGGCGGACACCAAGACCGGTCTCTTTGAGGCACATCTCGGTGGGGATAGTCATGCCCTGATTGAAGGGCATACCGTGTCTGGCGTAAGCTATAGGGTACCAGGCAATACGGATCTTACGGTCGTCGGGAGCGTTGTCAAAGTTCTGATGAGCGTAAGCGGTAAAGCGTTCCCACTCGTCGGTGTGCATATAGTTGGTATAGGAGCCGTTATACTTCTTGTTAAAGGTTTCGGTGACCTTCATAATATATCTGTACTTATCCACACGGTCCTCGGGGATAGGATCGGGAGTAAATACGTGACCGTCAAAGTCACCTATCTGATAAGCACCGTCACCGCCGTTAAGCACCCACTTCCAGGTATCGGTACCCTCGATACGGTACTTGACGAAGTCGGGACACTCTCTGAAGCCCTCGATATCGCTCTCGTGAGTCCAGTTTACAAGGTCGGGAGAGGATGCGATGGTATAGGAGGTGATATCACGAAGTGTGATAGAAAAATACTTGTTGAACTCGTCTATCCACAGGATCTTGGGGTCGCCGTTACCTGCGGTGTTGACATGCTTGAAGGTGTAGTGATAACCGCCGTCATCGCTCTCATAGATAAGGTAGCCGTGGGTGATATTTACCTTGCCTGTTTCGCGGTTAATAAATCCTGTACCCGAGGCCGCATGGGGGTAACGAAGTATAGGCTCTGCCTCGTGCCAGGTGATAAGGTCGCGGGACCATGCGTGTCCCCAGTGGTTGTTATCCCACATACTCTCAACCGCACCGGGACAGTGCTGATAGTAGAGGTGGTACACACCGTCATAATAGATACAGCCGTTGGGGTCGTTGATCCAGCCTCGCTGAGTGGTGAAGTGGACAACGGGACGAAGGCTGTCGTTATCGTGATCGGTATCGTAGCTGTCCTCACAGCGGATGTACTTTCTTCTCTTCTCCAGCTTCTCCTCGGACAGATCAGGTCCTTCGGGAGATCTTCTCCAAGGGGAACGGCAGTTTTCAAGAGTTATCTTAAGCTCCTTGCCCATATACTCCTGCATATCAACAAAGTACTTGGGACCGCCCTCGCCCAGATGTGTAAACACCTGTTCAACGAGATCGTCACCGTCCCAGAAGTTTACTGTGATACAGTTGTTATGCTTGTTATCTGTTTCAAATGTTATATATCTTTTATCTATTAGCATGATCAGTATCAATCTCCGTAATTATTTTAGATTGAATCGCTTTTTGCCATAAGCAAAAAGCTTCCTTAATGCAACAATGTTGCATTTCACGATGGCATAGCCATCATTTCATGACCAATGGTCATTTCACGAAAACCGAAGGTTTTCATTTCATTGAAGATTTACTACCAGTAAATCTTCACCCCTGCGTTCTGTGTAAAGTCGGTAAGCTCGGGAAGCTTGGACTGCCAACCGCGGGGCTCGATATTGTTCTTTTCAAGTCCGCGGTAGAACATTTCGTTACGCTCGATAAGAGCCTTCTTTTCCTCCTCGGTCTCTGCCGCCTCCATACGGCGGTCAAAGGTGTAGAGAAGGCTTGAGTAGATATAACCAAGACGGGAACGGTCAAGATGCTCACGCTGAAGGTCTGTTTCGCAGAGCTCGTAAGCCTTTTCCCAGAGCTCGTTCATCTTATCGTCGTTCTTAAGGATATACTCTACGTTAAAGAGGTGTCCGGGGTTCTGATAGCAATGGATATGACGGGGATTACCGTCGTTGTCGTACTCACAAGCCTCGGTGAGCATACCGAGATATTCCTTAATGTACTTGCCGCCCTTTCCGTAGTAGCCTTCAAGGAACTCGTCCATATGACGCTGGAACTCTTCCTCCTCCATTTCGGGATTCCAGAGCAGCTTTGAGAGCAGGTAAGCACGAAGCTCCACCATGTCGGTGATATGATCGTCGTAGTAGTTGTCGCCCTCGCAGAACATACCCTTTACGTTATGCTTGTAATAGTAATTGATGTTCTTGCGTAGTGTGTGGAAGTTGGGGAAGTGGGGAACGGTAAATGAGAAGTTAGCGTTGTAGTCCCAGAGGTAGATGGTCTTGGAGATAGCCTCCCACTTGTGGAAGTTATCAAGGAACACCTGATTTTCGGCACAGCTCTCATCGTTTACCTGATGGTTATAGCAAAGCTCCATGGGAGCGAACTCGATAATAACGTTGTCACGGGGCTTGGTAATAGCAGGACACTTGCAGGTATGAAGATAAGCAAGAGTCATGATCTTTACCTTGGGATACTCATCCTTTATTGCATCAGCCACAGCGTTGACAAAGCGGAGCAGGCTTCCTGCGTGGGAGCCCTCCTCCTCGTCGATCTTGCGGCACTTTTCGCACTTACAGAAGTTCTCGGCACCGATCTCGTTATCGTTTTGAGTTACGGAAATTATCCTTGCCTCGGGATAACCGCGGCAGAGCTTCTTTACGTTCTCAATACATTTCTTGAGATTTTCTTCATCAGAGAAGCAGGGCTGCTGATGCTGGGGGACATCAAGCAGGCTCTCCATAGTATGTACAAAGCGTCCGGGATAGAGGAAGCTGCCCCCCATCTCCTCTGTAAAGGGACGAAGGTAGCTGGAATTGATCTTACGCTTAGCGGAGATATCGCACTTCATATAAGCGGGGATGGCAACGTCACGCCACTCGAGCTTGGGGAACTGCTCGTCACACAGACCGTCCTCAAGGGTAACGTCACCGTCAAGCAGGAGCTCTGTGTCCTGAGTAAAGAATCTCCAGCCGATATAGTTCTCAAGCAGGGTATAAACACCGTAGAGTGTACCTCTCTTTTCGTTACCGGTTATATAAAGACAATCATCAGCTACATTAATGATAAATCCCTCTTCACCGTACTTTTCGATATCAAACTTATCGGCACAGGCCTTACATCTGCCTACATATACTGCCTTTTCACCCTTGAAGTCGCTTTCCTTTACGGTGTCAAGCTCCTTATCTATTGCAGGCTTGAGGTACTTGACCAGCTCCTTTGCAGAATAAGCCTCACACTCGGTGGCATTGTCGGGGATCACAACGGTATAATCTACTATGTTGTTATTTACAATAAAGATGTTCTTCATAAGCGTTCGTTCCTTTATTTTCGTTATATATAGGATACCAAATTTTCACCCCTTCTGTCAACTGTTTTTCGGCTCTTGTAAATCTTTTTATAAGATGATATAATAATTATAATCAATTACGAAAGGTAAAATTGTATGAACACCGTTATAAATCAGCTTATAGACAGAAGATCTGTACGGGTATTTACCGACAGACCTATATTACCCGAGGAAAAGAACGCTATCCTTGAAGCTGCGGTAAACGCTCCTACTGCGGGAAATCAGCAGCTCTATACAATAATCGACGTAACAGATCAGAGCATAAAGGATGCTCTGGTGGAGAGCTGCGACCATCAGCCCTTTATTGCGACAGCTCCTTTGGTGCTGGTATTCTGTGCCGACTGCCGTAAGTGGTACAACGCCTTCCTTGAATCGGGCTGTGAGCCGAGAAAGCCGGGAGTAGGAGACCTGATGCTTGCGGTAAGCGATACCAATATTGCGGCACAAAATGCGGTTACTGCCGCCCATAGCTTAGGTATTGGCTCCTGCTATATAGGCGACATTATGGAAAATGCCGAAACACAGCGTAAGCTCCTTAACCTGCCCGAATACGTTTTCCCTGCGGCAATGCTTGTGTTCGGCTATCCTACCGAACAGCAGTTAAACCGTCAAAAGCCGAAAAGAGCGGATATGAAGCATATAGTACATGAAAACGCATACCGTGATATGACAGCAGACGAGCTTCGTGATATGCTGTATTATAAAAGAGGAGAACGCAGCTACGAGGACTGGATAAAAGCCTTCTGTAACCGAAAATACAATTCCGATTTTTCAAGAGAAATGACAAGATCGGTTAAGGTATTTCTTGAGGATTTTGAATGATCTTATAAAAAACTGTCACGATTCGTGACAGTTTTTTACCTTTAATTCGGCATTCCGCATTCCGCATTCCGCATTACATGAATGGTTCTTTCGTTTCTCTATGTAATTCTATTTCGTCGGCAACGCAGGCAGAGCTTCGCATCTTAAGCAGATAAAGCACCGTTTCGGCTATATCCTCAGCAAGGATCATTCCCTCGCTTGAAAGATCGGGACGGGATACCTTGACCATATCGGTAAACACTCCGCCGGGGCTTATAACATGAGCACGGACACCCCTCTTGTAATATTCCTTACTTAAGGACTTGGTAAAGCCTAAAAGTGCGTGCTTTGATGCAGAATAAACGCTCTGGAGAGCATAACCCTTATGTGCGGTGACGGATGCAATGTTGATTATAGTTCCGCATCCTGTCTTTTCAAGATAGGGCAGAGCTTCTTTACAGAGGAGGAAGGGAGCACGGACGTTGGTGTTCATTATCTTATCGTACTCCTCCATTGTTATGTCGCAAAAGTCCTGTGACTGTGCAACACCTGCATTGTTTATAACAATATCTATACCGCCGTATACCTCAACCGTCTTTGCTACGGCATACTTTACATATTCATCGTCACATATATCACCGGGGAGGATAAGACATTCTCTTGTCCCTGCGGTCTTTTTTAATTTTTCCTCGTTTCGTCCCATAAGAACAAGCTTAAAACCAAGCCCGAACAAAGCCTCTGCAATTGCCGAACCTATTCCTCCGCCTGCTCCTGTTATTATACAAACCTTGTTTTTCATATTTATACCTCTATAATTTCTTTAACTCATTTTATCAACGAAAAGGGTATTTGTCAATAAACGAGGTTCATAAACGCAATTATATTTCAAATCAAAAGAAAGGCTGATTTTTCAGCCTTTCTCGCTTGTTTAATTAACACACAGAACCGTCCCCTGTGTTATTAGTTCCCTGTGTTATCCCATATGTTATTTGTGATTTGATATCTGTCTGCGTTATTTCACTAAGAAATATATAAAATGCCACCAATATGGCCAAACCAACTTATCTGCACTTCCTGAATAAGACCAATATGTTTCCCAAGATGTATACGACCAACATCCTTCATGTTTTGTAAAACACAATATATCTCCTGATACATACGGTGTATAAAAATAAACAGTCGCTTCATCATCTGAATGATCTATTATTTTAAATCTTTCTGCATGTATTGGTAATTCATGGCTATATAAAAAATCAGAAAATTCATCATAATACATATGTGTAATATATTCAGTATGTATTACAGGTATGAATAGCAATGCCAATACTATCAAAAGTATTATAAAACCGATAAGTGCTTTTTTCATTTCAAATATTTCTCCTGTTACCATTTCTAAATATAAATATCCATCAACTTTTATATCCCAAAAGTTCTCTCATCCTTTTGTAATACTTTTTCGCATATTTACCAAAATCATTGCTTTTAGGATTTGAATGAGGCCCCCCGCTACCATAATGTCCTTTGTTGTATAAAGTGGCTAAAACAGCTGTGTCGCCACTGATTTTTGGATATGCTTTTCTCCAAAAATCTTGAATAAAACCACAATACGCTGCTGCATATTTAATATTAATTGAATCGATCAAGAGCTTATATGCCACCAAAGCTCTTCTATATAACGGATATGGATAATATATACCATACAAATAACCAGAGTACACATTTGTCATCGGCATATATCCAAGGGCTTCCATATTAAGTGCTGTCGAAATTTTCACCTGTGCCACACCTAAAGAAACATCTAAAAAATCTATAACCATAGGATCAATTATATCATCTTTAAAATCATAATTTAAACGTTGTTCGGAATATATTATGGCTGCTAAAATACCTGGATTAACTTTAAACTCTAGAGAAGAAGCAATAATATGAGTCTTGTTTTTTGTTATCACTTTTTCAGCATTCTTTTTAGAGACTAGTCCACTAGGATCGTATCTATTAACTATATCATTCTCACAATAAGAATATATATTGTATCTAAAAGACGAGTGAAAATAATACAACATAACTGGAATGTCGTTGTTAACAAACCTACCGGTATTAGGATCATAGTATCTGGACTGGAGATAGTAAAGAGCAGTTTCTTTGTCGTAGTAATAACCACGGTAACGGAAGGGATTAATATTGGCAATATGAGGAATGTCAGAGTCGATAAGGTCGTCGTTCTCATCGTACATTTCAAACATATTACCCCATGCATCGTACATATATTTTACCACAGTTTTTCCGTTACTGTCAAGGAGGGCAATAACGTCACCCTGTAGGTTTGTAACAAAGAAATACGTGGTGTTGTTGTATGTAATACCACACACCTTGTCTTCATTGTCATAGAGAGGAACTATGACGTGATCAGTACCATATGCGTCCGTCCATGACTCACGAAGTATCTTTGTACCCTCAAGGTCATATGTATGAAGTTCACCATTGATGTTCTTGCTTGTACGAATATCGTTGGCATTGTATGTATATGTGAAGCTATCATACGACTTAAGCTGACGTCCCTTTTCCCAAGTAAGTGTATGACCGAGATAGGAAACAGGATTGCCCTGCTCATCATATGTGATAGACTTACCGTCATAAGATGTCAGTCTATCCTTCCATACAGGGTCGTATGTGTAGATACAAAGGTTCTTTCTGATGATATTACCATAGTTGTCATATCTCATTTCATTGATTTTCTGGTCGCCATAATATTCGGATACCAACTGACCAAGTTCATCGTATTCATACTCACTGATAACGTTAGCTGAGTCGATTACCTTGATAATACGTTCCTCGTTGTCATATTCATATCTTAGGATACGGTCATCCTCATAAGGGTGTGTAGAGGATATAACGATCTCCTCTACAAGCTGTGTCGCAGGAGTTGACTTTATCTTATCGTTAATATCGTGGGTCGGAGTTATTTTACCGTTATAATACTCAAAGCTTCTTCCGATTGATGCAGTTCCAAGCTGTAATTCATCAAATACCTTTCTGCCAAAGGAATCTGTTTTGGAATGAGAGGTAACTGTCAGATCATATGTATCATTGGGATGCTGAATACTGAACTTAACTACCGCATTACCGTTTTCGGGATGATCGTAGTACGTAGTCTGTATATCACCGTAAGCGGGATGTATCACCTTGCGGGTCATATCGCCGTCTGTGTCGTATATATAGGATACGGTATTCTTTACCGTTCTTGCGGTAACTAACTCGTTTGAACCAAGAGCTATATTATACTCTACCGCCTTGGTAAGTCGGCTATCCTCGTATATATAATTATACTCCTTTAACGAAAGAATGTCAATCGTTCTGACTATATTGCCGTTGTTATCGTATACGTACTTGTATCGGGCGGTAACATTATTATTCGCATCATACCAAGTCTCAGCAGTCATCTGACCAAGGGCATTATAAGTTACCTTCATCTTATTACCGTTGGCATAAGTCATAGACTTAAGTCTGCCGTTACCGTTCTTGTAGTCATAGGTGATAAGGCTTGAAGGCATACCGTCAACACCTATACTTTCAAGCTCATGGAATTCGTTGTAACCCAGAACATACTTCATGCCGTCACCGCGGACTATCTCGGTCATATTGTCAAAGGTATCGTAGCTGTATGAAACATTGGTAAGCTCGGTGTCATCAGCACTTTTGCTTATGACCTTGGTGGTCCTGCCGGTCTTGTCATACTCATATGCGGTCTTGTTACCGCAGCGATCGGTAACTAAAGTATTTTTTGATGTGCTTTCGTCTACGGTATATGTGGTAGTATTACCTCTTGCATCGGTTTCGATAATGAGATTATTACCGTCAGAATCGTACGTGCTTGAACGGTAGATAGTACCGAACTCACCGTCGGTAAAGGTGGTATCGGTGAGAGTGTTTCCAAAATTATCTGTAAGCTCTTCGAACATAGAAGCGGCATCAACATTTGTTCCTACTTTACTGTCCTCGTATTCTTCATCTTCATACAAATCCGAATAAAATTCTCCTATATGAACATCGTATTCTACGCTGTCACATATAAGCTGAATATTGTCAAAGTATGCTTCACCCGTATTATACATATAATCACAGGATATACGGATCTCCTCTGCATTTGCGTAAAGCTCCTTTGAAAACTGCATACTTACGAACTGCCACTCATCGGTACATGAAGAAAAATCTGCATAATGATATTCATCTTCTATATCGTTTCCGTATTTGACCGTAGCACGAAGTCTAAACACGGGAGCATTTTCTACACCGTCACGTTCACGGTCGGAAAGGGAACCTATAGCCTTTGCCCAACCGGAGAGAGTATACGTTTCACGGGTGCTCTTTCTCGGCTTAGGTATTATTGTCTGATAAGCATATCTTTTTTTACTTATACCTCCCGTAATCTTAACAGAACGGCTACCGTTAAAACTCTCGGCTGTAGTAACTTCGGCACCTGAGCTTAATGTCCATGCCTCGCTGCCCTTTTCAAAGCCGCTGTTGCTAAGCATATTATAATTGCTTGCAAACCCGTTCTTTTCAAGCTGAGGAGCGTTGAAGAATACCGCACATTTGCCGTCGATAAGAGCACGAACAACAACAGTCTTATCCTCGGTAAGCGTAAAGGGAGCGATAAGTCTGACGTAACCGTCGGAGGTATCGTTTATATGCTCTGTTTCACATAATATGTTTCCTTCTGTGTCTGCGACCTGCAGATATACACCGGGATCAGCACCTGCAAGAGACACGTCCGTATTGAGATATGCGTATCCCGAGAAGGTATATTCACCTGCAGTAAGAGTATCGGTAGTCTGATATATACCGTTAGCTACGGCAGTATCGTTATTTGAACTGAGAACACAGGCTTTTCTGCCGTATCTGTGCTTTAAGTCGGTCAATGTACCAATATAGAAGCCCGCAACATTATTTTCCATAGGGATCCAAGAATCGTTGCCTATAAAACCATGATTTCTCAAAAGGTTATCTGTATAGGGAATATGACTTTCGGTATTACCGCCGTTTATACCTGTATTATCAAGGATGTCCGAATAGGTATATTCGCTTATGGTATTGCCGTCATCATCAAAGGTATAAACTATTCTTGTAACTGTATTTGAAGTTTCGCCCTCGCTTGCATCGGCAGGTTCGGAAACCGTAACCATAGTTCTGTTCGAAGCGGCAGAATAATCAAAAACGGTAGTTTTTCCCGTAATATATTCTCCGTTTTCCGCTCCGTGCTCCGCATATTTGACCATGCGGTCACCTGTAAAATTATATGTGGTTCTGAAAAGCTTGTTTTTCTTGTTATCAAACAAAACTACCTGTCTTGGCTTATCGTCATGGTATATAAGCTGTGATACTGAGTTATCGGGATATGTAACCGAAGAAAGATATCCTTCATCTGTATAACCGTACTTTATCTCGGACATGTCGGGAGCCTTAACAGAAGTAAGATAACCTTCATTGTTATATGTGAATACAAAATCTCTGCCCGCACCGTCTGTCACCTTAGTTATCCTGTTATCGGTATAGGTGATGGTGTTGGTATTGAAGAGTTCTTCGCCGTTGATGTCTTTCTTGATAAACTGCTTTATCTCGGTAAGTCTGCCGTCGGTAAATTTATATCTCATATCACCCATTGTAAGAGTGGTATTATCAGGGTCATACTTTGTTTCATTATCGTCTACAGAAACAAATTTACCCGTAGCTATGTTATTTTCATTTTTTTCGGGAATAAAGCGGATCTCATTGCCCTGTTCATCAGTGTATATATATCCGTTCTCATACTTGGTACTCTCGTGATATACCGTGGCAGAAACCATCTTCTGCATAAGGTTAAGCCTCCAGCCGTAACCAAGCTTTATCGCAGCAAACACCGATTCATCAGAATCATTTGTATCATCCACTGCATACTGCTTATCCGACTGAGCGCTGTTATACATTCGCTTGATAGTCACGGGCATACGGCTTCCTGACCAAGCAAAGTCTGTTGAATCAAACATCAGGTTGCCGCAGGCAAGATCGACCGAAGCAGTACCGAACTTTCCTAAATTGTGATTATGTGTCCGGTAAGAGGTATTTATACCATAGCTTGACTCGTAAGTAATACGTATCTCCGGCTTGTTGGCATTGCTTGATGCACCGTACAGTACAGAGTTTGTAATAGTAGTGATATCTTCGTCGATAAATTTTGCAGCAAGATTTACATATGTAACACCTGTACTGTATGCTTCGTCAACAAGATTTGTGATATCAAAGTAATATTCCGCATCAGCATTATTCTTCTTAACCTCGTAATCAAGAGGATGCGTATTCACCGTACCTGTAGTAAGCTCTCCGTCTATCTTGTATAGACCCATAGCCGGTTTCTGTGTGCCCGTATAAGACTTCTGTTTAAGCACAAGTTCCGCACTCTTTATTCTGGGGTTACGGGGAAGCGTAGGAATATTTACAGTAAGATACATTCTGTTTGTTTTAAGATCTCCCGTAGTACCTGTTATACCTACGGTATGCTCGGAGCTGTTGCTGAATGCAGAATCTATCCAGCTTTTTGTTACTGTTGAAACAGAAGGTTCAGCTTCTGTTGCGGCAAAGGTCATAATTCCCTCATTTGCGGTATCGTTACCGTCTACGGTAAATACCGTCTGTATACTGCCGTCGCTCATAGTGTAGGTCTTTGAGTTTTCTGTATTAAGTTCGTTTATCTCGTATAAACGAACCGCTTTTCCTTTATTGTCCATTTAGTTTTCCTTTCTTATAATTATTTTGTCATTGGCGGCCGCCGTGACAACATGATTATATCATCGGAAAAATATGTTTCGGTAGGGTACTGTCCTCGTGTTTTTAATTATGTT
>JAZNKU010000415.1:0-3764 GCA_045578685.1 Eubacteriales bacterium | reverse complement strand
TAAAATATATCGGAAAATCCTGCACAGACTTAAAAAACGGAAAAATCTACGAGTGCCTCGGTATAGAATATAATCACTATAGAGTTATTGATGACTCCAATGAGGATTATTTATACCCCACATGGGAATTCGAATTGATAGAAGAAAATGAAAGCTAAAGTTCCGTTAACTTCATAAACCGTCCTTTTATGACCTTCAAATTTGAAGGTCATTTTTATTGTAATATCTGTAATAATTTGCTATAATAACGTTACCAAATCATTTTTATCGGTAGTTAACGTATAGGAGGTGGAAAAATGGAGGACAAAAGAATTATAGAGCTTCTGTGGCAACGGGATGAGTCCGGGCTTGAAGCCACACGGCAGAAATACGGACGGCTCTGCTACAGCGTTGCCTACAACATTTTAGGAGACTCCCGCGACAGCGAGGAGGCAGTCAACGATACATACCTTGGGGTATGGGACTCCATTCCGCCCCACAGGCCTGACGTTTTATCCTCGTTTATAATGAGGATAACGAGGAATATTTCCTTAAAGATATGGCGGTACAAGTATGCAGAAAAGCGCGCCTGCAACATCGCCGCCTCCCTTGACGAGCTTGGGGACTGTATCCCCGACTCTCAAAGTGTAGAGTCTGCCCTTGACTCAAGGCAGCTGTCGGTACATATCGACGCCTTTTTGAGAGAACTTAAAGAAAAGGACCGTGTCGTATTTCTTCGCCGATACTGGTTCTGTGATTCTATATCCGAGATAGCCGGGCTCACCGGTGCAAGCGAGGGAAAGGTAAAAATGCAGCTCTGCCGTACAAGGCAGAAGCTGAAAGAATATTTAGACAAGGAGGGTATCAGCATATGAAACGAGAAAAGCTTCAGGACGCCGTCGGTATGGTCGGAGAGGATCTTATCGCCGAGGCGGCAAGCTATAAGAAAAAGAAAAACAAATTCCGCTGGATACCTGTGGTAGCGATACTTGTGTGTATATCGACACTTATGAGCGTAGTTGCTCTTCAGCAAAACAAGGAAAGCTCACCGGAGGTTTCCGAAGATAAAAATCTACTGATGGACAATATGAGCGATGATATTGAGCAAGGTGTTACAGAATCTGCTACCGACATCTCAAAAAACGAGCATTATTACAGCCTCGATTACTGTCTCAGTAAAGCTACATATCCCGAAAGAGTCCTTAACTACAGCTTAAATGCCGATCTGAACGACCAAAACGCTTATGAAAAATGGAGAGAGGATGTAAGCTCCTACAGAGCTGCTTACGACAGCGATGCTCCCGATCTTCGTAAGTTCATCACCTATTCCACCAAGGCGTTTTTGGCTGACACCGTGGACAACGCCATCTACTCCCCCGTTAATGTATACATGGCTCTGGCTATGCTTGCCGAAACAAGTGACGGTAACAGCCGAAGCCAGATACTTAACGCTCTGGGAAGCGACAGCATAGAGTCTCTTCGCTCTGACGCAAATGCCATCTGGAACGCTCTCTACACCGACGACGGTACGGCAAAGACGGTGCTCGGCAATTCCCTGTGGCTTCGTGAGGAAGGAGAATATAAAGAGAAAACCGTTGATATTTTAGCAAAGAACTATTATGCCTCCACCTTCAGAGGCAGGATGGGCAGTAAGGAATACGACGAGGTGCTTCGGGGATGGCTGAACGAGCAGACCGACGGTATGCTCACCGATCAGGTAAAGGGTATCTCTATGCCGGAGGACACCGCCCTTGCCCTTGCCCTTGCCTCCACCATTCTCTTTAATGCAAAATGGGCGGACGAATTTAACCCCGAGGACAACACCGAGGAGGTATTCTACGGAACAGACGGTAAGGTCAAGACCGAGTTTATGCACGAGAGCGTAAACGGCTCGGTGGATGTGGGTGACAGCTTCACGGCATACAAAAAGTACTTTACCGAGCACGGCTTTATGACATTTATCCTCCCTAAAGAGGGTATGACCCCCGCAGAGCTTATAGCAACAGATGAGTTTGCCGAGTATATACTCTGCGGAGGCAGGAGCAGTTATATGAGCGACATGACCGACAAGCCCTGTTGGGACAGCGAGAGACATGCTATTATCAACTTCAGTATGCCAAAGTTCGACGTATCCTCTCAGCTTGATCTGACAAAGGATCTCGGAAAGCTCGGTATCACCGACATCACCGATGAGATAAAGGCGGATATGTCACCCATCACCGATGCGGGAGCATTTCTTGACACTATGGTTCACGGAGCAAGAGTTACGGTAGACGAAAAGGGATGCAAGGCAGCCGCATTTACTATGATGCTCTGCGGTGCAACCGCCGCTCCCCTTGACGAGATAAACTTCGTCCTTGACCGTCCCTTTGTGTTTGTCATAGGCGGTTATGACGGTCTGCCGCTGTTTATAGGTACTGTTAATAACGTAAACTAAAAAGGCTTCCAAGGAAGCCTTTTTTAAATGAAATGAACACTTCGTATTCATGAAATGACGCAAAGCATCATGAAATGACAATTATATTGTCATGAAATGTACTGCGTACATTAAGGTGGATTTTCGCTATGGCGAAAATCAATTATAATTAAATAAGTTTTTGCCCAAAAGCAAAAAGTTTCCTTAATGCATCCTTGATGCATTTCATGACAAAGTCTTTTCATGGTGTAACCATTTCATGACACCTGCGGTGTCATTTCATCATAAATAAAGACAGACCAAAGTCTGTCTTTATTTATATAAGTCTATCTCCCAGCTTCGCTCGGGATTTTCGTAGACTATGATATCGGGGTCGATCTTGTCCACATAATACTTAAACCACTCAAGGTTATAGATATTGTATCTGTGGAGGAAGAAGGTCTCGCTGAAACTCTCCTTAAAGAACTTCTCCTTCTCGGCAAGGTAGCTGTCGTGGATGACAAGTATCCTCGGCTCCTCTGCCCTTTCGGGATTACGGTGATATGAGAAGTAGCTTACCGTATCTCCGGGATACTTAAGCTCGTTTTCCTCCATCCAGCTACGGTCAAGGATGGCGTTTTCCTCCTTTAAGGTATAGAGGGGAACGCTCTCGTTGATAACAAAATCGGAGTTGGGCAGATACTTTTCTATCTTCTCGGTGACCTCGTAGTCCTCTATATCAAGGGGGTCAAGACCCAGACGGGTATAGAGCTCACTTAATACTATAAAGGCACCGTTCTCGTTCCAGTGGGTTATGTCGTACTTTTGGTTATTGACGGGCATCGTCTTTTTGCCCTCGAGCATAGTGTCCTTTGCCCAGTAGTAATTTACCTCGTTCTCATCAAGATATCCTAAAACCTGATCGGTTCTCGAAACGTCTCCCTTAATATTATATCCGTCGGGAAAATACTCGGGATACACCGTCTTTTTGTCGGGGATGAGCATATAGATGAACTTTTTGCCCTTACTCTCGGAATAATCCTGAAAGCTCTTTATACCGTCGGCAAAGCCCTTAGCCCACTCGCTGTTTAAGTTAAGGTGCTGCCAGTCCGAAAAGTAGTTATCCCACTTATAGTACATATGTCCGTTCTTGCCGTAGGTGTGGTTGGGATGCTCCATTTCATTAAAGAGCTTGTCATTAAGCTGCTGATAGAGCTCAAGGGATTCCTCACGGAAGCCGATACGCTTATCGAGATAATCGTCTGCGCTATTTACAAAGCTTTCTATATCCTCGGTCTCAAGCTCGGGCAGATACTCGTTGTCTATCTCGGATATTACTTCCTTTTCAAAGTTGGTGAAGGCAAAGGGCAGCACCAGCATTGCGAGAAAT
>JAZNKU010000414.1:0-2021 GCA_045578685.1 Eubacteriales bacterium | reverse complement strand
GTCTGTTCAGGACATCGTTATGAGCGGCAGTGCCGATAAGGACGGTGTTAGCTTGTACGACAAGCCTGAGGAAGGCGGTCTCAATATGGTTAAGTATTTCTCCTATGCCTCCAACTCTTCACTTCAGGGTGTTTGTACGGTAAATAAGGAGCTTGCAGAAATGCTTAAGCAGGTGGCAGAGATTGCCGGCTTCAGCGAAGATGATAACGAGTGGCTCAAGATGTGTAAGTATTTCAAGGCTTACGGCAACGGTACCAAGCAGCTTGAGGATCCTATCAAGGGTCTTGCGCCCTTTAGTGCGTATACTGCTACACTTGGTAAGGATGTAGCGACAAACTACTTCTATTACAACCGTGCTATCATTCCGAGAGGCTTGCTTGCAGAGTTTATTCCTACCCAGTCAGGTGCATACCGTTTCACCTCCAAGAGTGATTACAAGGACGGTATTGATGCTTGGATATTCAATGGTAATGGCGAGAATATCTATACATATGAGCACGATGAAAGACTCTATACCGATGATATAAACTGCTCTATGGTCTACTATATGGAAGCAGGCACACCCTATTATATCAATATGGCATTCTGGGATATTTACGCTACAGGATATATCTACTATGATGTAGAATTCCTCGGTGCTTCGATCAACCATTTCCGTACTGCTTCTCCCGGTTACTTTACCTATGACAGCGATGCTACAGGCAATCAGATATATGAAGTTATAACCGGCGGTATTAAGCCTGTACTTAAGGACGGAAAGTATTATGACTCTGAGGACGGAAGTCTTATTTACGCTGACTTCACCAACCCCACAAGAGTCTTTGGCCACTCTGTCGTAGAGATGGTTGATATGGGCGGCTTTGATTTCTCCAAGTCTGAGACCGATGGCGAGATAATCGCATATCTCAAGCAGAATGACAACGATCCCGACAAGACCAGAGAATATCTTAAGAAGCTCTGGGGCGAGGATTATGATGCAAACGTTGAGATATATCAGCTCGAGGATGTTCTCAACGGCAAGTATCACGGTAACGGTCCCGACCTCACCGCGGAAATCAAGACCTATATAGATAAGATCGATAAATCTTCCAATCCCGAGCTTAACGGATGTGTGGTCGTTGACGAAAGACTTGCAGAGATAATCCAGCTCCTTATGGATAAGTACACATTTGAAGACGTAGAGGATGCTTGGCTCAAGATCTGTTATTACTATGACTATCTTGGTCCTGCTAAATAATCGGAGAAGTATATATGAATATGATTAAATGTATTACAGCGGTGGCACTTGCAGTTATCTGCATTGCCACACTGCTGTGTGCCTGCGGCGGCGAAAAGGAATATATGGTAACCGTAAAGGATCTTCTTGGCAATCCTTATAACTCCGGAATCGTTGTTGAGTTTATGCAGAACGGCAGCAAGGTCGCTATGCAATCCTGCAACGAGGATGGCGTTGCTAAAAAGACACTTGCGGCAGGTGATTATGATATTGCACTCAAGTTTAGCGATGATGATGCTTCATATTATTATGATGACAATATTTCTGTTTCCTCCGGCAACAGGGAAGCGGATGTGATCCTTTCTATGCTCACATCCGGAGAGCCTTTCTCACTTTTTGCCGGCGGTAATGAAAACGACGCTTACTATGTGACAGCAGGATGTACCTATGTTGAGCTTTCTGAGGGACGTAACTATTTCCTCTTTTCACCTACAGAAGCTGGTACCTATGAGTTTTCTGTAGCAGACGGCGCTGACGCTGCTATAGGATACTACGGCGCTCCTCATTTCGTACAGGACGTGAGCAACGCAGAGGTTGTTGATAACAAATTCACTGTTTCTGTTACCGAAGGTATGATCGGTTCGGGTGAAGGTGGAACTTCTACATATGTTATCGGTCTTGATAAAAATACCGCTGACAGCTGTGTTATAGGCATTGAGCGTATAGGCGATCCTGCATGGTCCATCGAAGATGAACCCTGGGAAATCTATCAGAAAACCGTTGATATCGAGGCATATACACTTCC
>JAZNKU010000413.1:0-3017 GCA_045578685.1 Eubacteriales bacterium | reverse complement strand
TTCAGCTCAACAGGGGAGGAGGATGCTTTCTTATCCGATCTCAATCCGCTTGAGTGGTCGCTTGTCTTCGGACTTGCAGATCTTACGCTCACCAACTTCTTCCACGGAACGCTTCTTTCGATACGAAACTCAACCCCCGTTATTTCAATAGATCATACCTCTTTCGGAGTTAAATACAAGGGCAAACTTCAGGATGCCCTTGAGCATATGGGTCTTGAGGATTGCTTCTTCACACTGTCCGACGCTATGGCGGACGATTGGAAAAGCGTTATAGATAAAGCAGACGAGCTTCTTTCTGACAAGGAGCTGCCTGCCATAATAGATAATAACCGCCGACATATGGCGTTATCAAACGAAAGCTTCTTTGATGCCCTGGCTGATGCATTGGGTGAAGAAAACAAGAGGATAGATGCTCCCGATAAGATAATCAGAGAGCGCGGCTTTGAGTTTACCAATCCCATAAGATGTACGGGATGTATGCTCTGCAGTGAGCGTTGTCCTCACAAGGCGATAACGATCAAGCTTATAAACGGGTTCTACACTCCGGTGATTGACCGTTCTAAATGTACAGAGTGCGGAGCTTGTATGAAACTCTGTCCCATAAATAAGGATAAGAAAACCTCAGAGCCCTCACGGGTAGTAGCCTTGTGCGATAAAAACGAGGAAAACCGTCGTGCATCCTCCTCGGGAGGTGCGGTCGGACTTATAGCGACTCAGATATTTGCGGCAGGCGGTGTGGTTTCGGGTGTTATCTATCGTGATATTAAGCCTGTACACGCAATAGCCCGTAATATTGACGAGTTTAACGCTATGCGCGGTTCAAAGTACGTGCAGGCAGAGATGGGTGATATCTACACCGAGCTTAAGGCTGAGCTCGAAAAGGGAATACCCGTGCTTGCAACAGGTACACCTTGCCAGATAGCCGCTATAAAGACTTACTTTGGTGATAAGTACGATAACCTCTATACACTTGACCTTATATGTCACGGCGTGCAGAGCCCTCATGTGTTTGAGGAATATATAAAGAGCCTTGAGGAAAAGCAGAGCAAGAAGGTGGTTGACTTTAAGTTCCGTGACAAGACCGACGGCTGGAGATACAGCAATGTTCTTGTTACCTTTGAGGACGGCAGTACCCTTAAGATGACCAGAAAAGAATGCGAGTATTTCAATTATTTTGATTATCTGCGAAACAGCTGTTATCGCTGTCACTTCAGAGGTTATAACAACTATTCCGACCTTACGGCTGGAGATTATTGGGGTATAGAGAGTTTGACTGACGAGTTCAACGACGACAAGGGAACCTCGATACTTCTCACTCATACCTCTAAGGGCGAAAAGCTGTTATCGGGTATCGAAAACGCAAAGATAGTTGAATCAAACATCCCCCACGCGGAAAAGACTCATAAGAAATTAAAGTCCTCCATATCCACTCCTCCTCCGAGAAACAGATTTTTCAAGGTTCTCGGTGAAGACGGATACAAAGAGGCAAGAAAATATTATTACAACAGAACAAGATTATACAGAATAAAAGTAAAGATCAAAAGGATGATAGGTGTAAAATAATGGCTAAGATCAATGTTATCGGATTAGGTTATATCGGACTTCCCACGGCACTTATGTTCGCTTCCCACGGTGTAGAGGTAGTGGGCACAGACTACAATGCAGAGCTTGTAGACACTCTTAAGGCAGGCAAGACCACATTTGACGAAAAGGGTCTGGATGAGCTCTTTGCCAACGCTCTTAACTGCGGCATCGAGTTCTCCACGGATTATATATCCACCGATATGTACATCGTGGCGGTTCCCACACCCTATGACAAGAAGAGCAAGAAGATCGACCCTTGCTATGTTGTAGCGGCTGTAAAAAAGGTTATGGAGGTTTGTCCCAAGGGTGCAACGGTGGTTCTTGAATCTACTGTGTCACCCGGCACAATGGATCGTTTTGTACGCCCCATCATAGTGGAAAACGGTTTTAAGATAGGCGAGGATATCAATCTCGTTCATGCACCTGAGCGTATCATCCCCGGCAACATGGTCTACGAGCTTGAGCATAACAGCCGTACAATAGGTGCTGATGATCCTGCTATCGGCGAAAAGGTAAAGGAACTTTACAAATCCTTCTGTCAGGGAGAGATAGTGGTAACCGATATCCGTACCGCAGAAATGACAAAGGTAGTAGAGAATACATACCGTGATATCAATATTGCCTTTGCAAACGAGCTTGCCAAGATCTGCCGCAGCGATAATATGGATGTATATGAGATCATCCGTATAGCAAACAAGCATCCCCGTGTAAACATTCTGACCCCCGGTCCCGGAGTGGGCGGTCACTGTATCTCTGTTGACCCCTGGTTCCTCGTAGGCGACTATCCCGGTCTTGCAAACATTATCCTTGCGGCAAGAAAGATAAACGATTCGATGCCCGAGTTTGTATTGAAGCGTATCTCCACTATTATGAAGGAGCACGGCATCACCGATCCCGCAAAGGTGGGTATCTACGGTATGACATATAAGGAAAATGTGGATGATATTCGTGAGAGTCCTACAATGCAGATGCTTGAATGTATGGAAAAGCACCTTGCACATGGAGTAAAGGTCTATGACCCTTATGTAACTAAGGATATCGTTGAAAACCAGTATCACGATTTCGATAAGTTCCTCTCGGATGTAGAGATCGTGGTTATTATGGTAGGTCATGACGAGATAAAGAGCGCTGACGATAAGCTTAAGGATAAGATAATCCTTGACACCAGAAACGTATGTAAGCTTGAAGGAGTATATAAACTGTAATGAAGAAAGTAATGTTAGTGTTCGGTACAAGACCCGAGGCAATCAAGATGTGTCCTCTTGTACTGGAACTTAAATCAAGAAAGAATATCGAAACCCTTGTATGTGTAACAGGTCAGCACAGACAGATGCTTGACCAGGTGCTTGACGCTTTCGGAGTAGAGCCCGATTATGATCTCTCTATTATGAAGGACAAGCAGACTCTCTTTGATGTTACCACAAACATTCTCA
>JAZNKU010000412.1:0-1752 GCA_045578685.1 Eubacteriales bacterium | reverse complement strand
ACCCTCGTCAACTATCCTTGACATAAGGGTAGGCTGCATAAGGTCGATCATAACCTCTCCTACCATAAAGAGAGGTGCCAGTATGGCAAAGAATATATAGGGCTTGACGTATACCGAGAGCTTGACTCTGCGCTTTGCCCTTTCCTTTAAGCTGTTAATTATCATCGGCGATATTCTCCCTTAACTTAAATAAAAGCAGAGTGAGCTGCTTGAGCTCCTCCTCGCTTAATCCCTTGGCTGCCTTGTCTTCAAGGGTATGGATTGCCTCGTGGGCGCGCTCGTGGATAGAGTTACCCTTGTCGGTAAGATATACGCGCGTACAGCGGGCATCCATAGGGTCAGGCTTTCTCGTAACGTAGCCCTCGTCCTCCAGTTTTGCCAGCGCTACGCTTACCGTAGGGGGCTTTAAGTGGATGTTGTTAGCTATCTCAAGCTGGGTCTTGCCGTCGCCATGAGCAAGGTTGAATATGATGTCACGGTAGCTGCCCTGAACAACGGAATCACTGCTCATGCTTCGCATGGTGTTGCGAAACATCCTTGAGATCTCGTTACAAAGCATAAGGGGGGTAGGCTTGCGGAACTCCATTTTACCTTCACCCTCGTACCTGCCTTTCTCTGTAAAAACTACCTCACCCGCCTCGTTTACCTCCATAGGTATACGGGATCGCATTTCTTCCTTCTTATTTCTCATAATCCACCTCATGAAAATTAATTAGTTTTCTAATGATACGGATTTTATCATAAAAAGAGAACCCCGTCAAGGAGTTCTCTTTATATTTAATCGTTAGTTTACAAACTAACAAAGGATAGTATTGTCTACTGCGATATGTGCCTAAATGAGGATGTTGCATTGCTGCAACATCCTCAGACTGTAGATTACTCAATATCGATCACATAGAAGTTGTATGATTCATCGTTGTACTGAACCATAAAGCTCCAACGTCCTGCGGTGAGGTTTTCGATTATGATCTCGCCGTTAGCGTTTATTGCATCCGCCTTTTTGTACTGTGCACCGGGAGCATTTTTGATACTACCTGCAGTAGTGTATTTGCCGGGGGCATATCTGATGATATAAAGGTCATCAAGATCACCGAAGGTAACCTTGTTGCCGCTCTGTACCATAGTAGGCACCTTCTGCTCTACGTTGTAGTAGTGGAAGTGCTTGTAGCCGTTATTATACTCAACGATAATGGTTACTTCGCCTTCATCTCTGTACTGGAGCATATAGCTCTCTGCATCTTTACCGATGACAGTGGTGTTGAAGTTACGGACACCTGATGCCTTCTTGATGTCAGCTACAGAAGTGTAGTGACCGTATGCGGTTCTGATTATCTTGATATCGGGTATATTGTTTACCGTTACCTGGAGACCGTTCTCGTAAAATACGGGATAGTCAACGGTAAGAGTATGATGGATAACATCGGTGGTACCGTCGTTGTATCTGATAAGTACGGTATACGGACCGGGGTTGGTCATAACATAACTGAAATCGTGAGTGGTCTTTGCATAGGTATCAAGCTTGTTTGCAGATGCCTGATACTTAAATGCTGTAGACGCCTTGATCTCGTTGTAGGTGTTGAATGTACCCTCTGCAAGCCACATATCCTTGTAGTTCTCTGCGTAATCCTTAACTGTAAGCTTAACGCCGTAGGATTCTGCGTAGGGATTGATGTTATCTACATCTGCGTAGAGGAAATGCTGACTGCCGTCGTTAAGTCTTACCCAGAAGGTGTAGGTACCCACCCAGGGAAG
>JAZNKU010000411.1:0-6691 GCA_045578685.1 Eubacteriales bacterium | reverse complement strand
GAGGGTAAATCGGCAGAGAACATAGCAACACTTGAAAAGATCATATTCATTCTTAATAAGATGTGTACGGATGAAGACGAGATAGCGAAGAACCTTGAAAACCTCAAGGTAAACTCCGGTACACTCGGTACGTGGATAATGAATACAAAGCTTCAGCCTCTGACGCTTGACTATTTGCTTATCCAGCCTGCAGAAGCAGAGATCCCCGAAGCTAATGCAACATTCTGGCAGAGCCTTTGGTTTGAAGTAAGCTCATTCTTCCAGAGCTTCTTTACAGACTATAACTCACTCGGTGCATCTGAACAGATAGATGAAGAAAACGTTGTTGAAGTATGGATCGCAACGAGCCGTGATGAAGCGCAGGTAATGCGTGAGCTTGTTGATAAGGATTGTCCCGTAACGGTTAACCTTAAGCTCGTTGCAGGCGGTACGTTGCTTCCCGCAACACTTGCGGGCACAGGTCCCGATATTTCCTTGGCAACAGGTCAGGCTGACGTTATCAACTATGCGATACGTAGTGCTATTGAGCCGCTTTCACAGTTTGATGACTACTTCGATTATGTAGGTAACACAAGCCGCTTCAATCCCGAAACTCTCGTAGGATTGAGACTTCAGAATCCCGAAATAACGGATGAAAACGATCCTCACTATTATGACTATTACGGTGTTCCGGAGCGTCTTGGCTTCGTTATGATGTTCTACCGTAAGGACATCTTCGCTGAGCTTGACATCGAAGTTCCGAGAACATGGGATGACCTTTATGAGATCGTTCCCGACCTTCAGACAAACTATCGTGACGTAGGTATGGCATCGAGCCTTGCGGGTCTTCAGATATTCATGTATCAGCTTGACGAAGACCTCTACAAGGAAAACGGCATGAGGATCAATATTGACTCCAATACCTCGCTCGACTGCTTCAAGAAGCTTTGTGACCTCTTTACATCATACAACTTCCCCAGAGTATTTGACCTTGCAACATACTTCAGAATGGGTGAAATGCCTATCGCAGTTGCAGACTATCTTACGTATAACCACTTCTCAATCTACGCTACTGAGATCAAGGGCCTTTGGGAATTCGTTCCGCTTCCCGGTACGATAGATCCCGAAACGGGCGAAATAAACAACTCCGTTCCTTGTTCCGTTTCCGCAGTTATCCTTATGGCTGACGAAAACAGATCCGAAAAGGTAAGAAACGATGCTTGGGAATTCATTAAGTGGTGGACAGATGCTCCGGCACAGAGTGAATATGCAAGACAGTACGAAGCGCTCATCGGTATGGCTGCTAAGTATAACACAGCTAATATGGAAGCGCTCAGAAGTATGCCTTGGACGTCTTCTGAAATGAAGAACCTCGAGGCACAGTTCCAGAACCTTAAAGGTACTCCTGAATATCCCGGCGGTTACATCATAACACGTTATGTTGACTTTGCATTCCTCGATGCGTACAACAACGGTACAGACCCTGTTGACGCACTTCTCGACAATGTTGTAAACATCAACAGCGAGCTTTCGAGAAAGAGACAGGAATTCGGTCTGCCGATATACGAGGAAGTATACGGAAATGAATAAACCGTTGTCACACCGCCGAGTCCTCGGTGGCTTGGCGATGTGATGATATAATAGAAAAAAGATATTCATTATATAATACTAATATAGGAGAGTACACACATGTCAGAAAATACGGCAGTTAAAACCGAGAGTGTAAAGCCCGTATCTCGCAAAGATATGTCGAAATTGCAGTGGACATGGAAAGAAATGAAGAAGCACAAGATGGGCTACGTCATGATTGCTCCGTTCTTCATTCTGTTCTTTATCTTCACTGTCGTTCCCGTTCTTTTGTCGATGGTGCTCAGCTTTACATCCTTCAACTTGCTTGAATGGCCTAAGTGGTTGGGTTTTGACAATTACTTAAGATTATTCCTTGATGACGATATATTCCTTACAGCGGTTAAGAATACACTTATATTCGCTATCGTTACGGGTCCTGTATCGTACATAATGTCACTTTTCGTTGCGTGGTTTATCAACGAGCTTTCCCCCAGAACGAGAGCTATCGTTACACTTATATTCTACGCTCCGAGTATATCGGGTGCTATGTATTCGATCTTTGCTATCTTCTTCTCCTCCGACCGTTACGGATACGTTAACGCACTTCTCATTTCACTCAATATCAGAACAGAGCCTATACAGTTCTTCCAGGATGCAGCGTACGTTATGCCCTTGTGTATAGTAGTTGCCCTCTGGACGTCACTCGGTGTTACGTTCCTTTCATTTATCGCAGGTCTTCAGACCATTGACAACAGCCTTTATGAGGCAGGTGCGATCGACGGTATACGTAACAGATGGCAGGAGCTTTGGTACATCACACTTCCTACGATGCGTCCTCAGCTTTTGTTCGGTGCGGTTATGGCTATCACGGGCGCATTCAGCTTTGGTGGTATCGTTACCGCTTTGGCAGGCTTCCCGTCTGTTGACTACTGCGCACACACGATCATGCACCACCTTGAAGACTACGGCGGTCAGCGTTTCGAGGTTGGTTATTCATCGGCAATTGCTACGATATTGTTCTTGATGATGATCGGTTCAAATATGCTTATTCAGAAATTACTCTCGAAGGTGGGCGAATAATATGGCTAAGAAGTTAAGAGTTCGTAATCATAAAGTCGTCCTTAACCGCTCCGCCGGCGGTGACGCGGGTATCACAATAATGCTTGTCATTCTCGGCGCAATGATGTTCTTGCCGATGTATTTTGCGGTAATGCAGTCATTCAAGCCTCTTGATGAGCTTTGGATATTCCCTCCGAAGTTTTACGTTATCAACCCCACGATCAAAAACTATTCCGACCTGTTCAAATTGATGAGCACATCTTGGGTTCCTTTCTCCCGTTACATATTCAACACCGTTCTTATTACGGTTTGCGGTACGTTCGGTAACCTGGCGCTCGGTTCTTTGGCAGCGTATGCGCTTGCTAAAATTCCGTTTCCCGGCAGAAACGGTATGTTCAAGATGGTCGTTCTCTCACTTATGTTCGTGTCAACGATCACAGGTGTTGCGAACTTCATCACAATGAGATTCCTCGGACTTATCGACAATATTCTTGCGATAATCATTCCTGCATTCTGTTCCACACTCGGTCTTTACCTTATGAAGCAGTTTATGGAGTCCTCGGTATCTGACCAGGTTCTTGAATCCGCACGTCTTGACGGTGCGGGTGAATTCAAGGTGTTCTGGACGATAGCAATGCCGATGGTTAAGCCCGCTTGGCTTACACTTATCGTGTATTCGTTCCAGGGACTTTGGAACACAGGTTCATCTATCTATATTCAGAGTGAACAGTGGAAAACATTTAACTACGCCATCAACCAGATCTTGTCCGCAGGTATCGTACGTGCCGGCGCAAGTACAGCGGCGATGGTAATCATGATGATATTTCCTGTTACGGTATTCGTCATCACACAGAGTAACATTATTGAAACGATGGGTACATCGGGTATGAAGGATTAAGGAGGAAATATGAAAAAAATACTTTTCAGAATGCTTACTGTCCTTATAGGTGTACTTACGGTTCTTTCGCCTATCACGGCATCTGCGTATTATTCTTATGATACGTATACCTATTCACTCGAAGGACATCCGATGAACTCTCCCGATGCTTACGTTCCGTCGGAGATCATTGACAGCGATTCCATGGCTCTTGTAGTTGATATGGATGACCCCAAGGATATAACAGTCGACAGCGATAACAACGTGTATATCGCCGATGCGACAAATCACAGAATCATAGTTCTTAACAACCGTTTCAAGCAGAGATTCATCATTGATAAGTTTGTTAACGAGCACGGTGTAAACGATGCTCTTACAAACCCCAACGGTGTATTTGTAACAGATGAAAAGATCTATGTTGCCGACACAGACAACGGACGTATCGTTGTGTTTGACAAGGAAGGTAAATTCCTTGAAACTATCGGCAAGCCTATCTCGAAGGAAATCAGCGTTGACGACCTTTACCGTCCTGTAGCACTTGCGGTCGACGCCGCAGGCCGTATGTATATCGTTTCTTCAACGACGTACAGAGGTATCATTGCGATAAACAAGGAAGGTAACTTCCAGGGATTTATCGGTGCTCAGAAGTCCTCGCTTACAGCGTGGGAGATATTCTGGAGAAAGTTCCAGACAGAAGAACAGAGAAAATACTCCGATACAGTCGTATCTACAGAGTATAACAATATCACCATCGACGATATGGGACTTATCTACGTTACCACATCGTCAGTTGATGAAGCTGCACAGCAGAATGCGATCAAGACAAAGGATAAATCCGGTGACTACGCTCCTGTAAAGAAGCTGAATACAGCCGGTGACGAAATTCTTGACCGTAACGGCTTCTGGCCTCCGTCAGGTGAAGTTGAGGTCAATGATCAGGATATGGTATCAAGCTCGACAGCTATCACAGGTCCTTCAAAGATCATCGACGTTGCTCTCGGTCCGCAGGGAACATGGAGCATTATCGACGAAAAGAGAAACAAGGTCTTCACTTATGATGAAGAAGGTCGTTTGCTTTTCGTATTCGGTGACCAGGGTACACAGCTCGGTAACCTCCAGAGCATTCAGGCTATCACTTATATGGGCGATGATATGCTTCTTCTTGACAAGACCGCTGATAACATCACGGTTATGAAGCGTACAGACTACGGTGATACACTTATCAATGCTATTCAGAATCAGCGTGAACGCCGTTATGACGAGGCTGAGGCTGACTGGCTTGAAATTCTCAAGCGTAATAACAACTTCGATGCGGCTTACGTCGGACTTGGCAGAGCGTACTACCGTGACGGCAGATACGAAGATGCTATGGAAATGTATAAGTTCGCATACGATACAGAAAACTACTCAACAGCATTCAAGTATTACAGACAGGAATGGGTTGCTAAATATGCCCTTGTAGTACCGATAGTTGTTGTAGTGATCGCAGTTGCGATATACTTCTTCTTCGGTTATGCGGGAAGAAAGAACAAAGAGGTTGCAACAAGACCGGACGGCTCAAGAACGTTCTGGGAAGAGGTTCTTTACGGTATGCACGTAATTATGCACCCGTTTGACGGCTTCTGGGATCTGAAATACGAAAGACGAGGCTCTGTAAGAGGTGCTATCGTATATATCGTATTGGCAATAGCGGCATTTACTTATAACGGAATCGGTTCTGCTTATCTGTTCAATCCGCAGGGCGAATATATAAGCATCTTCGGACAGATCATTTCAATTCTCGTTCCGCTTTTCCTCTGGTGTCTTGCAAACTGGTGTCTTACAACACTGTTCGAGGGTGAAGGAAGCTTCAAGGATATCTTTATAGCATCATCCTATGCGCTTGCTCCTATCCCGCTGTTGATGATACCCGCAACACTTTTGACAAACATATTCACACTTAACGAATCGCAGATCATAACACTTCTCACGACCATTATGTGGATTTGGGTAGGCTTGCTCGTGTTCTTCGGTTCAATGATAACACACGACTATTCACTCGGAAAGAACCTTATCATCAGCATAAGCACCATTGTTGGTATGGCGGCAATTATGTTTATTGCACTCTTGTTCTCCAGCCTTATGACAAAGATCATAAGCTTCATTACGAGTATCGTGGTCGAAATTTCGTACAGAATTTAGTAAGGAGGTAAATTATAATGGCTTTGAAAAAACTTTTATCTATGCTCCTTGCTATAATGATGGTAGTAGGTACACTCACAACTTCCTTTGTGGTAACGGTTTCCGCTGATGAGGAAAACCCCGAAACGGGTGATACCGAAAATGAAGGCGAGGAAGAAGAAGAGCAGTCCGGCAATATCGACTACACGAGAGTTGAGTACGATTCACCGGAAGCTAAGCTCAAATCAATGACACTTCGTGTTCAGAATCAGAATTATGAGCTTTACTCATTCGCAAGAACGGGTGAGGTTGCTGTTCGTGACAGAAGATCGGGTCAGATACTTTTCTCTAACCCTTACGATCTCGGCAAAACGACAGGTTCTGCTGACACAAAGGAAATGCTTCTTTCGCAGGTAGTGGTTGAATTTACAAACGGTTCCAAGAACCAGACGTATTACAGCTACACAGAAGCAGCTCTCCGTGACCAGATAATCGTTAAGAATATCCAGAACGGTCTGAGAGTTGAATATGCGATCGGACGTACGGAAACAAGAAAGCTTGTTCCGCGTCAGATAACAAAGGAAAGCTTTGAAAACAACATTCTTGCAAAGCTTAAGGAAGCAGGCGTTTCAAGCTGGCTTTTGAATAAGTTTACAGCTTATTATCTGCTTAAAGACCCCACAGCCCCCGGTGTTACACAGACAACGCTCAATGCGATGTATAACCAGTGGCCTATCACTAAAAAGTATCCTATCTACGTTCTCTCCAACGATACAAAGGACAGAGAGTTCAACTGGATAGAAGAGCAGATCAAGAAGTACTGCCCTGAATACACATACGAAAAGCTTGATGAGGACCATGACCTCGTTGAATACAGCGTAACTGATACAGCTCCCCCCTTGTTCCGTCTTTCCATCGAGTACACACTTGATGAGCAGGGACTCACAGCAAGACTTGCTGCAAACGGTATCCGCTTCAACGAAACAAACTACAAGCTTAAAAAGCTTACTATCCTGCCTTACTTCGGCGCAGGCAACAGTAAGGACA
>JAZNKU010000410.1:0-2909 GCA_045578685.1 Eubacteriales bacterium | reverse complement strand
ATTTTCACGGCTGTATACCTTGCCGGGATTTTTCATAAGCAGCTCGATAAGATCAAATTCCTTGGCAGTAAGCTCCACTTCCGTGCTTTCTCTGAAAGAGGTTCGGCGCTCTGTATCGATCTTGATATGGCCGCTGGTAAGAATATTGGCAGTAGCAGCCTGCTCTATCATAGAGGAACGTCTAAGCAGAGCTCTGACTCTTGCCTTCAGTTCGAGGATATTAAAGGGCTTAGTAATATAATCGTCCGCACCATACTCAAAACCAATTATTTTGTCGGTATCCTCACTCTTTGCTGTAAGAAGAATAATAGGTACCTTGGAAAATTCTCTTATTCTCATGCAGGCTTCAAGACCATTGAGCTTGGGCATCATCACGTCCATTATAATAAGGTTGAAGTCTTCGTTGCGGGCAAGTTCAACAGCTTCTTCGCCATCATAGGCTACATCTACCTTATAGCCTTCATTTTCAAGATTAAAGGTTATACCCTTAACCAACAGCTTTTCATCGTCAACAACAAGAATTCTCATATCTTTTTCTCCTCTTATTTCTGATCACTGACACAAATACTATCCTTTATTTTTTCGTAAATACCTGTTCCGATTCCCGGCACATCCATAATGTTGTACCTGCTTTGAAACTCACCGTTCTCTTCCCTGTAGGAAATAATACGCTCTGCGAGCACGGCTCCTATTCCCGGAAGTGTCTCCAGCTGAACAACGGAAGCTGTATTGATATTTACAAGTAACGCAATATTATCCTCCGCCACCTCCGAGCTCTCTTCCTTCTCAAGCTGTGCGGATTTGCTGGGTCTCTCAACGCTGACAACATATGTGTCCGAAAATTTCTGAAAATCAATTTTGGCTTTAAAGTACCCCGTACTGAAGCTCAGTGTAGTGATTATCATCACGACCGAGACAATTATCAATGTCTTTAATGTAACAGAATGCTTCATTTCACAGCACCATTAATGTCCGGAATTTTCATACATGCAATATTGCGCATATTTCATTTAAAGCAGGTCTATAACCCTTGCATTTTACAAAGATTTATTGATATAATAAATCAATACATACCAAATGTAAATTGTCTATTTGCAAGATATTACTCAGTATTTTACTGAATTAAACAGCAAAACGACTACTACAATGGGCTTATTGGTTTATTATATCACATTTTCGGGAGTTTGCCATGAAAAAATACAAATTCTTTTCATTTATATTGATAATCTGTCTACTTTTTACTGTTTTTGCGCTTCCCGCTGCAGCTATTGACCAACCGGTAATCGAAGCGCGCGCCGCAATACTTGTAAATGCGGATACCGGCGAGGTCTATTATGAAATGAATGCAGACACAGTTCTCCCTCCTGCAAGTATAACTAAGATAATGACTGCATTGCTTGCTCTTGAAGCAATAGAACGTGGTGACGTTTCCGTCTCCGATATGGTAACCGCATCCAATACATCTCACAACGATCTCACTCTTGACGGAAGCAGCCAGAATATAGTCCCCGGCGAAACCATGAGTCTTGAGGGTTTACTGTATTGTATGCTGGTCAGCTCCGCAAACGAGGCATGCAATATAATCGGCGAGCATATTACGGGAGGCAGCATTTCCGAATTTATTACCATGATGAACACCCGCGCCAAGGAGCTTGGCTGCAATAATACCCACTTTGCAAACACCCACGGTCTTCCCTCCGACCAGCAGTATTCCACTGCGCGGGATATCTCTCTCATTGCTGCAGCAGCCTTGAAATATCCCCTTTTCGTAGAAATCGTAAACACCGTTTATAAAGAGCTCCCCCCCACCAATAAGGCCGATTCCCGCTACCTTATGAACACGAACTACCTTATAAATCCCGACCGTTCCCAGTATTATTTCAGCGAGGCCCGCGGCATAAAGACCGGCAGCACCCAGGCGGCTGGTCAGTGTCTTACATCTTACATTGTAAAAGATGATGTAACTGTAATATCGGTAGTTCTCGGCTGTGAACTACTGGACAACGCAGATGGTACATACGAAGTAAAGAGCTTCACTCAGACAAAAAAACTCATGCAGTGGTTCCTCAACGGATACAGCATGAAAACCATAATTGACACAAAGGATCTTATCTGCGAGGTACCCGTTGATATGGCCGAAGGTACCGATTCAGTGGTTGCCCGCCCCAAGGAAAATGTTTCAATGCTTCTCCCCAATGACGTTGATCCAAAAGCATTAGAACGCAGCTATACCATCTATAGTCAGGAAGAGGGTGCTCCCCCCCTTGTCGCACCGATAAACGCAGGCGATATTGTGGGCGAAAGCAGCTTTACCTATAATGGCGAAACCTACGACTCCGTTCCCCTTGTGGCTAACACAGCGATAGCACTTTCAAAGCTGGCACATGTAAAATTCCAAATCCAAAACACCCTCAACAAGACTTGGGTAAAGTGGCTTATCGTGGGACTTATTGTTATTATCGTCCTTTACATCGCGTTTATCATTCGTTATAACACTATCCGCAGACGCCGAAGAAAGGCCGCCCGCGAAGCAGCTAAACGTAAGAGTGCCAACGCTCCAAATCCTTTCAAATAACATCAGTGCCTCCTGCAAATTAAACGCAGGAGGCACTTTTTTCTATAGAAAGAAAGAGGTGCAGCCAACCGGCTGCACCTCTAATATTTTGATTATTCAGCTTCAGCGTTTGCCTTTGCTTCTTCAACGATCTTCTGCTGTACGTTTGCAGGAGCATCCTCGTAACGAACGAAGCTGAAAGTGAAGGAACCACGGCCCTGAGTCATGGAACGCAGGTCGATGGTATAGGTGCTCATTTCAGCCAAGGGAAACTCAGCCTCAATGATCTGCTCGCCACCCTCAGTGGGATTCATACCCATAACGCGGCCACGACGCTTATTGAGGTCACCAATAA
>JAZNKU010000409.1:0-11632 GCA_045578685.1 Eubacteriales bacterium | reverse complement strand
TTATCATTTTGCTGACCAAATATCATTCACTTAAACCAACATCAAGTGAATAGTGATCCATGACACCCCGTATCTTTGATACGGTTGGTGGAATTATGCAAGGAACTTGCCAAAGGCAAGTTGTCGCAATAGAGAAGAGATAATAGTGAATAGTGAAAGTAGAAAATGGTGTCAGATGACACCATTTTCTTTTGATTTTATTCAACTGTAATTACAAAGTAGTTATAAGACTCGTCGTTATACTGTACACAGAAGGTGTAGGTGCCTGCCTTGAGGTTCTTTACTGCTATAATATCGTCAACTGCCGCACTTGCCTTAAGTGCTACAGAGCCTGCTGCTCTCTTGATCTCAGCGGAGGTCTTGTATTCACCGGGAGCATATCTAACGATATAGAGATCGTCGATATTGCCGATGGTAACCTTATTACCGTCCTGAACAAAGGTAGGAACCTTCTGCTCTACTTCGTAGGTATAGATCTTGGTGTAACCGTCGTTATACTGAACTGCTACAGTTACTGTACCAGACTGTCTGTACTGGATCATGTAAGACTCTGCACCCTTGATATCATTCTTTGCAGTAAAGGATCTTGCACCTGCTGCCTTCTTGATCTCGGATACGGTCTTGTATGTGCCGTATGCGGTTCTGATAACCTTAACATCTGCAAGGTTACCAACTGTGAGCTGGAGACCGTCTGCCGCGAAGGTAGGCTCGGTTACATCTACCTGCTGATAGAGGAACTTCTGTGTGTCGTCGTTGTATCTTACAAGCACGGTGTAGTAGCCGCCTGCCTTAAGTGTGTAGGTGTATTCAGATGCACCTGCAAGCTTGTTGGTGGTAAGCTGAACTACCATATTGTCCTTAACGTCTCTGTAGGTTGTGTACTCACCGAGAGCGATGAATACGTCCTTTACGTCAACCATACCGGATACGGTAAGGTTAGGACCTTCTGCGGATACGGAGATCTCGGGAACTTCGGGTGTGCCGAATGCAGGAATTACTTCCTCTTCAACTGCACCGCAGCCGCGACGGCAAACTCTCTGTCTGAGACCGTCCTCGGTTTCGGTTGCTTCCTTAACTACTTCCCATGCCTTCCATACGTGGCCGAGAGCAGGGATAGCTTCTGTATAGGTATCACCGCATGCACAGACATAAGTCTGAACACCATCCTCGGTACATGTGGGCATCTTGGTGGTAGAACTGTTATAATTATGCTCGTGCTCTACCTCTTCGTAGATAGCATAAAGAGTGATAGGCTCGGTTACGTCATAGGTTTCGCCAACCTTGTAGTTTGTACCTGTACCGTCAACTCTGGTGTTCCAATAGAGAACTGCGCTGTCAGCGGGGATAGCGGTAAGACCGTCGTAACCCTCGCGGTTAGCTCTGAGGTTACCGTCATCGTCGGCATACATAGTATAGTCGCCTGCGCCGAGAACTGTATATTCGTTACCGTCGGTGATGTAGTTAAAGTCAAGAACCTTAACACCGGAGCCGTCGTTCATATCATATGTGATAATGGGGTCCCAGGCTGCGTTTACGAAAATGTTGTCACCGTAAGGAACACGATCGGTGTTAACCATAAATACGGAGTTCTTGTAAAGATTGTCATAGATCTCGTATTCATAGCCGTTGTTGATAGGATCATTGTAGGTAAGTCTGCCCTGACCGTTACCCGACCAGAACTCAACCTTGGTCATATCGTCCTTATCTGTCTGGAGTCTGTAGCCCTTACGATCAAGAGTGGCAGTTGCCTTGGGGAATACGAAGGGCTGAGCAAAGGTCATAAGACCGTACTGAGAATCAGACTTAGCGATATTGGTGTTTTCACCGTCCCAAGCACCGCCGTTGGGATCATAGTATACTGCGTAGTAACCGCCGCCGTTTGCAAAGACGCCGTCACCGTCAGACTTTCTCCATATACCCTTGAGAGTCATAGAGTGATCAACGAGAATAGTCTGACCGGGATAGTAATAACCGTTATTGGTAAAGCCGTTTTCACTCCAGCCGATAAACGCCCAGCCGGGGAAGTAAGGAGTATCGGTGGGAAGAGTTACGTAGCTGCCCTTGGAAACGTTCATCATTCCGGGGATGTTCTCTGCGCCGTCAATAGCACCGTCAAAGTCGATAACGCCAACGGTACCGCTGAAGTTGGAGTAAAGGAACTTGTAAGCATTGATAACTCTCTGCTTTGCGGGATCCTCAAGTGCAAGAACGTCTCTTGCCTGAGCCATAAACATATTGTCCTCAGCTCTGAAGCCGTACTCGTATGCTGCATCATAAAGCTCCTGGAGAGCGGAAGTGTCAACCTCTACGTCCTCTGTAAACGCCTTGATAAATGCGTTTGCGGTGTCCATAGTCCAGGTGTTATCACCGGGATCATAGTAGTAGGACTGACCGGGAAGAGCCTTACAGTAAGGTTCATACTCGTACATACCGTAGGAGTCTTCGCTGCAGTTGGTCTGCATTTTTACTACAACCGCAAATCTCTCGCCGGGAAGAAGCTCAACAAGATCCTTAAGTCTTATGGTTCTGTAACCGATACCCGAGAAGGATTCCTGTACGGCACTTCTTAATGTACCTGTATAGGGATTGTGAGGATCGGTCATACCTGTATAGACCTCAACTATTGCGGTAGCGGCCTCGTTGTAAGACCATACACCTACCTGCTTGAGGATCTCGTGACCCTTAGCGTGGAACATATTTGCCTGAACAACGGGATGTCTGTTATAAGGAGCTTTGTACCAGAAATAGTACCAGCCTTCGCCCCAGGCACCGTCGAACTGATAGTTGTTATCTACGTTGTCAATACCCTCAAAGTCCATGATCCATGCATCATAGAGAGAGGTGTCATAGTAGGACAGCCAGAAGTAACCGCCGCCGTTACCCCAGCTTTCGTCCCAGGAGTTCTTCATAAGCCATGCGCCGGGACCGGGAGGGGAAGTTTTAAATGCAGACTGAGGAATATTGTCATTCCAGCCTACACAGTACACTGCGTGGTTGATACCTGTCTGGTAGTTCTGATAATATGTAGTAGCACCGGGTATATCCTTAACCATACTATGATCATGGTAGTAAAGTGCATATACACCGCCGAAGGTCTGGATAGCAGACTTCATCATAGCAGCATTTCTGGTGTAGATCATGATATCGGTGATCATGTGCTGCTCAGCGATATATCTCATATCGTCTGTCATACCCCAACCACCGTATGTGGTATAGAAATCACAGGGAGGAAGCATAGCCTCGTGGATAGGACCGCACCATCTTGCAAGAGCAGAGCCTGCGATAAGAGCGTTACCACCCATATCGTGAGGAGTAGCGCTGTTTACACCGTCGGGCCACATAGGGTCGGTGGGGTCGGTAGTTCTGGGTCTGTTTCCGAAGTATGCAAGAGCAGCCTCGGAATAGTCAACGTGTGTAGCATTGGGATTGTTACGGATAAATGCAGTCTCTGCTGCAGCGATCGCAGCAAAGGCCCAGCAGTTACCGGAACGTCCCTGGTCCTGTACTTCGGTGATGATGGAAGTACCTGCAGCATTGGTAACACCCAAGCTGTTGTACTCTGCAGGGAAGCCTGCAACGTCGTCGATGATAGTACCCGCCTCAGCAGCTGCTGCTTCTCTGGGGGACTCTACTCTGTTACCGTCTTCGTCGATAACGATAGTATCGGTGATACCGTATTCAGAGGTAGCAGTTTTGTCGGGAATAACAGCCATCTTTACTCGGCCGTCATCCAATTCTGTTACCTTTTCGGCAGCACTCAACGTCATGGGAACCATAGACAGAAGCATCATTGCGACCAATGCTAATGCCATAGCTCTTTTTGCGTGTGTGAAAAAGTGTTTCATGGTTTTCCTTCCTTTACGGCATCGCCGTATAAAATAATAATTTGCGGACTAAAATCCTTTGCCTATTTTACCACAAACCAAACACTTTTGTCAAATTTTATTTTTAGTTTGGTAACATTTTAGTCGCGTTTTGTTCTCATTTCTTTTTTGCTTTTTGTGGACTTCACCCAAAAAAAGAAACAGATACGCCGATGCATATCCGTTTCTTTTTGTGCAATTTATACGAAAATCCTTATTTTTAAGCTACACAATTTCACTTTAATTTTAGTACATATTTCCCCAATTTCACACCGAAATGATGTGAAATTACAGGGCATTTTACCTTAAAAAGGTAAAAGATCTCCCTGTTTGCATCGTCAAGTGCCTCGTAATTCCCCTGCCCCTTGGAAATGATCACGTCTGCACTGTCAAATGCATCTCTGAACTCTGCCGTTGCCTCGGTGAGAATAGTACCGGGGGCGGTTGAACCGCTTGATATGATGCGGGCATATTCTCCTATACCCGAACGCTCGGCGATCTCTATAGTAGCATCGTTGATACTGGGGCAGTCACGGACTGCGTATATTATCTCAACATCCCCTAAAGCACGGAGCATAAGAACGTCAAAGTAGGTCTCGCCGGAGTTGTCGGCTAAGATAAGAATCTTCTTTGCGGTTTTGAGCTTTTCACGAAGCAGCTCGATATCGCATATGCCGTAAGGAGTGTCAAGCTCCGCCTCCATAGATTCCTTAAAGGAGCCGCCGGGGTTTGCCGCACTGTCGAGAGTATTGCCTGCACAGGCTGCCTTGATACCCCAATAGAGCTTATCCTCCTTGGTGGAGATGTATTCTTCTACCAAGGGAAAGTTTGCTTTAGCCGTTGCCATATCATTTTCTTTTATATTGTAATAAGGATCATCGCAACCGCTCATTGCCTTGACACAGTTATGCATAGGTCCTGCAATATGGGGAGGAGAGGCGTAGCTCTCATAGTCGGAGAGTATCTCCAACTGTTTTTTCATTATATCATGCTTTGTTTTATCGTCTGCTCCCGTCATAAGAACTGCGTCAGTTACCTGACGCAGTAAACAGTGCAGACATTCTGCCTGTATTCTCATTTTAATTTACCTACGGTCTTACGGCACTCTGCGATCTCCTCAAGAGTGGGGATGGAGGGAGCCGCACCTGTCTTTGTGGTGGTAAGAGATCCCGACGCATTGGCAAAGTCAAGGATATCGTCAAGCTCGTCGGTTGTAAGCTCTGCTATTTCGCAAAGAGTCTTGTCCTTTAATCTGTAAAGGATAGCACCAAGGAATGCATCGCCTGCACCTGTGGTGTCAACGGTCGCTACATCGTAGGTATACATAAACTTTGAGCCGTTTTTATTACAGTAATACGAGCCCTTTGCGCCCATAGAAATGAATACGAGCTTTGCACCAAACTCGAACAGTTTGGAGGCTCCTTTGTCAAGGTCACGCTCACCGGTGAGAAGTTCAAGCTCTTCGTCGGAAACCTTGATGATATCGGCTATAGCCGCACCCTCTTTCATACGCTCTACAGCCAGCTCAACGCTGTCCCAGAGAAGAGGACGGTAGTTGGGGTCATAGCTGATGATCGCCCCCTTTGATTTTGCATATTTTGCAGCCTCAATAGTTGCAGTATATGCGGGGTCGTCAGTAAGAGAAACAGAACCGAAGTGGAATATCTTTGTATCCTCAAGCTGAGTCTTGTCTATCTCAGAAAAATCGAGCATAACGTCAGCACCCGGCTTACGGTAGAAGCTAAATGATCGGTCACCCTTTTCGTCAAGGGTTACGAAGGCAAGGGTGGTGGGAATCTTTTTATCAAAAAGAAGTCCCTTGGTATCTATACCGTAGGAAACGAGGGTGTCCGAGAGAAAATGTCCGAAGGAATCGTCTCCCACCTTACCGATAAAGGCGGTATGACCGCCGAATTTATTTACTGCGGCAAGGACGTTTGCCACAGCTCCGCCGGGATTGCACTCGTAAAGTGCCATTCCTTTTTTTGAAGTTCCGTCGGGGGTGAAGTCTATAAGGACTTCACCCACCGCTGCTACGTCATATTTTTTCATATCAAAGACCCAAAGAAGCCGCACCGATGATGCCCGCATCGTTGCCGAGCTCTGCGATCTTGATTACAGTCTTGTCGTCGTGAGCGTTGGTGCCGTACTGATCGCGGTCAACGATCTCCTTTAAGGGATTGAGAAGATAATCACCCTCGCCGCAAACACCGCCACCGATGGCAAATACCTGAGGCTGGAAGATGTTTACGATATTTACCATACCGTATGCAAGATAGTTTATGTACATATCAACTACCTCTTTACCTGCCTTGTCCCCCTGCTTTGCAGCGTTGAAAGCAGTTCTGCCGCTGGTCTTTTCGATATCTCCCTCTACCATATCCCACATGATAGTGTCCTTGGTCTCCATAAGCTTCTCCTTTGTCATACGGATAAGACCTGTAGCAGAGGAATAAGCCTCCCAACAGCCCTTGCGTCCGCAGGTACAAGGCTTGCCGTCATATTCGATTGCCATATGACCTATCTCTGCACCTGCATAGTTAAATCCGGAGTAAAGCTTGCCGCCGATAACCATACCGCCGCCAAGACCAGTTCCGAGGGTAATAAGGATAAGATCCTCACAGCCCTTGCCCGCGCCTGCCTTTGCCTCAGCCAGAGCTGCGGCGTTGGCATCGTTTTCAAGATAAACCTTCTTTACGGGGATGTGAGACATAAGCTTCTCGGCGATGGGATAGTGGAACATCTTGATATTGTTGCAGTATTTTACAACGCCGTTTGCGGGGTCAACGGTACCGGGAGCGGCGATACCCACGTATGCGATATCGTCAAAGGAAATACCGGTACGCTCAACAAGGCTCTTGATAAGATCGGCCATATCCTTTATGATCTCGTCGCTGGGTCTGCCCGCAAGGGTAGGAACCTTGTCCTTTAATACAATGTTGAACTCCTCGTCAACAATACCTATGGCGATATTGGTACCGCCAAGGTCAACACCTACATAATACATATATGTAAACCTCCAAAGTTTTATTTCTATCGGTTATTATAACACTTATGTTAGGAAAAGTAAATATTTTTGTGGGAAAACTATAGTTTTGTTACACAAAAAAACGGAAAACAAGCCTGCGGTGAATGATCGCCGCAGGCTTGTTCTCATGTTATCAAAATACTATTTATTCTTTTTGCGTTTACGAATATAGGATATCAATTCCTTACCGGGAATATCAAGCACGTACCTAAACTCGTTATGCAACAGTCTTTCGGCATCCCTTAAAAAACGTTCATCCGAAACGGATAATTTTTTATCATTTGCTTCTAGACGTTCCTTCTCTGTGCTGACGTCTATTACAAGCCTTATCAGCTCGCAATGATCGGCATCGGCGATTATATTTTTATAATATTCCTTACGTTCTCTGTCGTTAACGATCCAAGCAGCACCCTTATCCCAAGCGGAATCAATAAGCTTGTCTATCTCATCTGCTGACAGTATCTTATGCATTTTTCGAAAAAGTTCCTCGTTATCCAAAGGAACATAATACGTAGCATCGTTACCGTATAAGGGCTTCAGTACCATATAGTTTTTTTGGTGCCGAAAAAATCTTTTTCTTCGGTTTTGACTATCTTACACGCACCGTATGTACCGTAAATAACCGTATCGTTTACATTAAACATATTAACTCCATTTATACCGTTACAGTTTCGTTACGTGCAATCTTCCTCGCTTTTATATCCTTTGCAAAAATAAGCTTAAAAACAGTTCTTACAAAGGGCTGAATGAAGAAAAGCTGAGTAAAAAAGGCAAACGGGAAATTATAACACATAAGCTTGAGCCATTCGGCAAGGAGGGTAATGATATTAAACCCAGCCTGATAGTTATAATAAAGAAATGCGGCAATAAAGCTCATTGCGGGACACATAATACCCACGGTCGCACATATAATGGCGCTTTCAAACAAAACGGGTTGTGTGCTCTTGGGATCAAAGTTCTTGCAGGCTAACTTAAAGGACAAGGGCGCACCCAAAACATTTTCCAAAAAGAATGCCAATGCAAATTCTATAAGCACAAGCGCCCATATGGGAATGGGAGTACCAAACACGGGTACACCGCCCATTTTATCAATGGCGGCTAAAACCCCCGTTTCACCCGTAAGCTGCATAAACATATCTCCGTGAATCACATAAAGACTGTAAAACACGTAAGCATGAACGGTTATCACAACGGTTATAAATGCAAAAACCATTCTCTGAAACTGATTTCTCGGCATAACAATAACTCCTTTTCCAAAACAAAAAAACACACGTCCGCATATTTTGTACCGTAATCAGATTTACGCACAAAACGTGCAACATGTGTCGTTTCATTTGTTATTTACTTGTATATAATTATACTTATTTTTCAAAAAAATTCAAGAGACAAAAGTAACAAAATTTAAATTTCATAATTCAAAAACAGAACACATACCCGACAAACGCTAAGATAACGGCCGACATTATTTGAAGCGCAGGCTTAATACCTGCCTAAAGAAAATCGGGCTGTTATTACATATTGTAAAAAACTGAATTTTTTGTCGTAAATGGCTTGTTTTATTTTTCCTTTAGTGATATAATTTTCTTGATTTCTTATATACGAGGGCAAGACTATGAAATGTATCAAAAACGGTAAGGTTATTCTTACTGACAGTATAGTTAATAAAGCTGTACTGTATGACGAAAAAATTATAGGACTGGTGGATGATTGCGACATTCCCGCAGAGGCTGAGGTGATAGATGCCGAGGGCAATTACGTAATGCCGGGTCTGGTGGACGTACATATCCACGGTTACTTAAACGAGGATGCCAGCGACGGCAAGCCCGAGGGTATCCGCAAGATGGCGCAGGGTGTGGTAAAGAACGGTGTTACCGCATTTCTCCCCACCACTATGACTGTTTCTATCGAGGAAATTGAAGCAGCTCTTGACATTGTTCGTTCAATGCAGGAGGAATCTAAGACCTGGAAGGGCGCTTACCTTGCAGGTGTTAACGCAGAGGGACCCTTCATCAACGCAAACAAGAAGGGTGCACAGGCAGAGGAGCATATAAAGAACCCCGATGCTGACTGGGTTATCAAAAACAGCGATATAATCAAGCTTGTAACCATAGCTCCCGAGACCGAGGGCGGCTATGAGGCTATAAAGAAGATAAGATCAAACTCTGACGTTCGTGTGTCTGTAGGTCATACCGATGCTACCTACGAGCAGGCTATGAAGGCATTTGAGTGCGGTGCGGATCACGTTACCCATCTTTTTAACGCACAGACGGCACTCCACCACCGTAAGCCCGGTGTGGTGGGTGCAGGTATGAGTGCCGACGTATATGCAGAGCTTATCTGCGACACCTTCCATATCCATACAGGTCTTTTTGAGCTTGTTGCAAAGTGCAAGGGTGACAAGTTCGTGCTTATAACCGACTGTACCCGTGCAGGCGGTATGCCCGACGGTGAATATTCTCTCGGTGGACAGCCTATATTTGTAAAGGGTATCCAGTGTCTTTTAGAGGACGGAACTATTGCCGGCTCTGTACTCAAGCTCAACGAGGCTGTAAAGAACGTAGCTGAGCATACTTCCCTTCCCCTGTGGGAGGTCGTAGCTGCCGCATCTCTTAACCCCGCAAACTCCATAGGTATGGGAGACACAAAGGGCTCTATTACCGTAGGTAAGGATGCAGACCTTGTTATAGCAGACAAGGATTTTAATATCAAGAAAACAATTATCCAAGGAGATATCAGATATGAAGCTTAAGGTTGAAGCTATACTTGACAAAGAATTTACACCTATGATGCTGGTGTACCGTGAATTTACCGAGGGAGCAAAGGCCGCTGGCGGCTCTAAGCTCGTTATCGGTATCGAGCGTAACAAGGGTTACGTTTCCGCTTTTGAAACGGTTATCTATCCCGAGGGCACAGGCCACGACGATGAAAACTATGAGTTTATCGAAAGACTTGTAAAGTCCCTTCTCTGGGTTCGCGGCGGTCACAAGGTTATTATCGCAGGCTCAAAGCTTATCGCAGACAGACTCGCAGAGGCTTATTCCGAAAAGGGTGCAAGAGCGTTTGACTTTGACTTTATGGCAGGTGTTTATGAAACACCCTTTACCGTAGAGTACAGAGATATCGAGAACGCTCCCGCAACAAGCGAATCCGCTACTCCCGTAGGACGTCACCTTGACGGCTGCCGTATCGGATTTGACGCAGGCGGAAGCGACAGAAAGGTTTCTGCAGTTATTGACGGCAAGAGCGTATACAGCGAGGAGGTTGTTTGGTTCCCCAAGACAAACTCCGACCCCGACTATCACTATGACGGAATCCTCTCCGCTATGAAAACAGCGGCAGAGCATATGCCCAGAGTTGACGCTATCGGTGTTTCCTCTGCAGGCGTTTACGTTGACAACCGTATTATGGTTGCTTCCCTTTTCTTAAAGGTGCCTAAGGACCAGTTTGATGCAAAGTGCAAGGATATGTATATCAACGTAGCAAAGGAATTCGGTGACGTGCCACTTGAGGTTGCAAACGACGGTGACGTTACCGCTCTTGCAGGTGCTATGGACTTAAACGACAACAACGTTCTCGGTATCGCTATGGGTACAAGCGAGGCGGGCGGCTACGTTGACGGTCAGGGTAACATCACAGGCTGGCTCAACGAGCTTGCTTTCGTTCCCTGTGATTTCTCTAAGAACGCAATGGTTGACGAGTGGTCGGGTGACTACGGTTGCGGCGTTAAGTACTTCTCTCAGGATGCAGTTATAAAGCTTGCTCCCGCAGCAGGTATTGAGCTTGAAGAATCCCTTTCCCCTGCTGAAAAGCTCAAGGTCGTTCAGGGTCTCATGGCACAGGGTGATGAGAGAGCCGCAAAGATCTATGACACCATCGGTGCATACTTTGGCTACACCATCGCTTACTACTCTCTCTTCTATGATATAAAGCACGTTCTTATTATGGGTCGTGTTACCTCCGGTGAGGGCGGTGTTATCCTGCTTGATCGTGCAAAGGAAGTTCTCGCAAAGGAATTCCCCGAGCTGAATGAGAAGATCACACTTCACATTCCCGACGAAAACAGCCGCCGCGTAGGTCAGTCTGTTGCTGCGGCAAGTTTACCTGAAATTAAATAATCGCAGATTATTTAATTTCGGAGTGCAAAATGCAAAGTGCAAAGTGAAGGAAGAAAACTGTTGCATAAATGCAACAGTTTTCAACCATAACTATTCTCTATTCACTATTCTCTATTCACTATTCACTAAATAAAATGTGCCCTGCACATTTTATTTTTTTAAGGAGATTAAATTATGGAAGTAAATTACAGACTTGAATATCCCCGTCCTCAATTTGTACGTAAAGACTGGCTCTGCCTTAACGGCGTATGGGATTTTACCATTGACGATGCTCACAACGGCGAGTATTTAGGTTATCAGGTAAAGACCTCTTATGACAAAAAGATCAACGTTCCCTACTGTCCTCAGTCTGAGCTTTCTGGTATCGGCATAAAAGAATTTATAAAAGGTGTATGGTATACCCGTTCCTTTGATCTGCCCGCAGGCTGGAAGGCTGACAGCAGAAGAACAGTCCTTCATATCGATGCATGTGACTATTTTACAAAGGTATTTGTAAACTCAAAGGAGGTAGGCACACACCGCGGCGGTTATACACCTATCTCATTTGATATTACCGACTTTTTGACCGAGGGTGAGAACCGTATCACCGTTAACGCCACCGACGACGAAAAGGATCGAAAGATAGC
>JAZNKU010000408.1:0-1770 GCA_045578685.1 Eubacteriales bacterium | reverse complement strand
ATCAACGATACTGAGATGTTCAACGACGTTCTTTTCGGTGATGTATACTATGTGATCGGTCAGTCTAATGTTCATTACAGCCTTCTCGAAATGCGCATTGACTCTATCACCAAGAGATTTGAAGATGATGTTGTGTTTGACTTTGATGATGCAAGAGACATCCGTTTCTTCCGAAATTCTAACACCTACCACATGACTAATACCGGCGATCGTGCTCAGGGTACAGCTACACTGTATAAGGATGCAGAGGTACCCAAGGGCTGGCAGAAGCCATCCGATGTCAAGATTGATTATGATTCAAACTATCCTGCAGACATCAACAATTTTCCCAGAGCTGTAGCAAGCTCCGAGGTGTTCTCTGCTCTCGGTTACCTCTTCGCATATAATATGTCAGAGGTCACCGATACCCCTATCGGTGTTATTGAGATCGATGCGTCCGGCTTCCCTCTTATCGCATTTGCTCCCAACGAGCTTGCAGAAAAATGGGGTACCGAGGCATATAATGAAGCTACAGGCCAGTACTTCTATTACCTTAAGGGTGTAAATATGGAAGGATACGCAACCGGTGATCTTGCAAATCCCACTATGTATACCAGATTTGCATATAACCAGCAGATCTATCCTCTCATTAACTTCTCTACAGCAGGTATACTCTGGTATCAGGGTGAGAGCGACTGGGCAAGCACAAGAGAAACTCTTCTTGATTCCTCCAAGGGTACCTTCCAGACTCAATTTGCTGAACTAATGACATATTACCGCAAGCATATGGGTAACGATGACTTCCCTGTTTATATCATGGAGTTCCCCTCCTGCTTCCCCAGCTATAATCCTAATAAGATTCAGCACTATATTCCTACGGGTGCGGTTCGTACCGAGGTCGGTATAGTTCCTCAGATACTTGATAATTCCTACGTCGTTGCATGCTCTGATTTCTTTATTGATGTAAACTGGGAAAACAACATTCATCCTTACATCAAGCATCTGCAGGCTGCTCGTCTTGCAAATATGGCTCTGTCTGTGGGTTACGATATTGACGGTTATGAGATCGAATATACATCCGGTCCAGTAATGAAAGAGGTAAAATACATCTCTGACAATAAGATCGAGATCGATTTTAATTACGTTGCCGACGGGTTAAAATCATATGACGATTCCGGAGACGAAATTCTTTACGGCTTTGACATACTTGTCAACGGTCAGTGGATCGAATTTAATGATGCCATAGTAGCAGATAAAGATACCGTTTCTCTTGAATATAACGGCGGTACGATAGAGGGTGTACGTTATAACAGAAACACCGAGGCTATGTTCTACGCACAGGTAACTCTCGGCAGTTATAACAAAGATACAGGCATGGCTATTCCCGCTGTAGCTTTTGTTGACTACAAAAACTAATCCCAAATACTTACTTGCATAACATAATAAGTCCTCTGTCAATACTTTTATTAGTATTTGACGGAGGACTTTTAATGTGTATTATAACAAAGTTGAAATATGCGGAATAAACACAGCGGAACTGAAAACGCTGAATGATGATGAGAAAAAAGATCTGTTATTAAAATCAAGAAAAGGTGATGTATATGCACGACAAAAACTTATAGATTCAAATCTGCGTTTGGTATTGAGCATTATACAGCGATTTAACAACAGAGGAGAAAATCCTGACGATCTGTTTCAGGTAGGTTGTGTCGGATTGATAAAAGCGGTAGATAATTTCAATGTAGATCTCGATGTTAAATTCAGCACATATGCTGTTCCGATGATAATAGG
>JAZNKU010000407.1:0-1645 GCA_045578685.1 Eubacteriales bacterium | reverse complement strand
AAAAGGCTTTGTGTTGTATAATGGAAAAGTTGAATTAACGCACAATGGGGAATTACTTGATTTTATACTTTTATAAAATTTAAGGAGTGTTTTTTCAATGCTGAAAAAAGTACTGACAGCTATGGCGCTGGGCGCTGTGGTATGTCTGCCTTCGTGCGGAAAAGAAATTACTGTTGCTATAACCGGCGATGAGCAAAGCTCTGAAGCCGTTTCTTCTGAGTCTTCTGAAACCACTGCCTCTCAGGAGGTTCAGGATACTGAGATTATGAACTATACTGCTCCCCTTGTGGGTGAACAGATTGTTATCATAAATATAAAGGATCACGGTAAGGTAAAGATCAAGCTTTTTCCCGAATACGCCGATAAGGGCGTCGAGAATTTCACCGAGCTTGCCAAGCGTGATTACTACGACGGACTTATCTTCCACAGAGTTATAAAGAATTTTATGATTCAGGGTGGAGATCCCTTGGGTACAGGTACAGGCGGTGCTTCTATCTGGGGCGATAAGTTCGAGGGCGGTACAGATCCGCATCTTATCCACGTGCCCGGTGCTGTGGCTTATGCCAACAGCGGTCGTACTGTGGCTAATCCAAGTCCTACGGCTTCAAACGGAAGCCAATTCTATATCGTGACAGGCGATGTCTATTCTTCTGAGGACCTCGGTATGATGAGCTCTTACTATCAAATTGAATTTACCGATGAGGCTTCAGAGCTTTATACCTCTTTGGGCGGAGCTCCCTGGCTTGACGGCGGATATACCGTTTTCGGACAGGTTTTTGATGGTCTCGATATAATTTTTGAATTGCAGAATGTTTCTACCGACGCAAGCAATAATAAACCCTTGGAGGATATTGTTATTGAATCGGTTGAGGTTGCCGAATACGGCGGTGAGGATATCCGCTGGTTTATTTCGGATTATGAGTGATCGCACTCAATGATATTTTATATGTGTATTGCGCCATTCGGCGAAAACAAAAGAAAGAGCTTGGGAATTCAGAAAGAAATATATTCCCGCATATTAAGGAGAGAATGCTTTGGAAAAGTTTATTGTTAAAGGCGGACGCCGACTTACAGGCGAAGTCACTATCAGCGGTGCTAAAAATGCAGCCGTTGCATTACTTCCTGCAGTTATATTATCAGATGAGCCTTGCGTGCTCGAAAATGTGCCCAATATCAGCGATGTCAATATAAGCCTTCGCATACTTAAGGAAATGGGTGCCGAGGTTACTATGCTCGGCAAGGACAGCTACCGTATCGATCCCACAAGAATCGATAAGTTCTGCGTGCCCTATGAAACTGCACGTAAAATGCGTGCTTCCTATTACTTCCTCGGCGCATTGCTGGGCAAGTTCAATAAGGCAAGAGTTTCTATGCCCGGCGGTTGTCCTCTCGGTGACAGACCTATCGATCAGCACCTTAAGGCTTTCTCAGCTCTCGGCGCAGAGTATACTCTCAGCCAGGGTATGATCGATCTTCGTGCAGATAAGCTCTGCGGAACCCAGATCTTCCTCGATGTTGTTTCTGTAGGCGCTACTATGAACGCTATCCTTGCTGCTGTAAAGGCAGAGGGACTTACCATAATCGAAAATGCCGCAAGAGAGCCCCATGTTGTTGATCTTGCAAACTTCCTCAACTCTATGGGTGC
>JAZNKU010000406.1:0-1852 GCA_045578685.1 Eubacteriales bacterium | reverse complement strand
ATGAGGTTGGTGGTGAAGATCTTGTCGATAAGTCCGTTCTCATAATATTCGTCAAACTTCTCAAGGCCGTTTACGAAGAGGCCGAAGGTAGAGAAGATGAAGATACGGTTAGCGCCGCGCTCCTTAAGCTTTGCGGCGATGTCCAGCATAGACTCACCGGAGGAGATCATATCGTCAACGACGATGATATCCTTGCCCTTGACATCTCTGCCGAGGTATTCGTGTGCCTCTATAGGGTTACGGCCGTCTACGATAACTGAGTAGTTTCTTCTCTTGTAGAACATGCCGAGGTCTATACCGAGAACGGAGGAATAGTACATGCTTCTGCTCATTGCACCCTCGTCGGGGGATACGAGCATAAGATTGTCCTTGTTGAGTGAAATATCGGGATACTCACGTACAAGATTTTTGATCATCTGATATGTAGGATGAACGTTGTCAAAGCCGTGGTTGGGAATAGCGTTCTGAACACGGGGGTCGTGAGCGTCAAAGGTAATTATGTTGGAAACGCCGAGGTGAATCAGTTCCTGAAGTGCGGAAGCACAGTCAAGAGACTCTCTCATGGAGCGCTTGTGCTGTCTGCCCTCATAAAGCATAGGCATGATAACAGATACTCTGTTTGCCTTACCCTCTATTGCACAGATAAGACGCTTGAGATCCTGATAGTGGTCGTCGGGACTCATAGGAACGCTCTCACCGTACATCTTATAGCGTACACCGTAGTTAAATACATCTGCTATGACATATACATCGTGTCCGCGAAGAGAATCGTGAAGCACGCACTTGCCTTCGCCACTGCCGAAACGGGGCCACTGAGGCTTGATGATAAAGCTCTCATCTCCGCCTCTCCACTGTCTGAGATAATTGTCTACCTGCTGTGCGAAATCCTCGCCTCCCGTAAGGCTTATTACGCTCAGATCTCCTCGTAATGTTTCACTCATTTTTAGATATCCTCCAAGATTTTAACTGCTGTTGTTTAATTATGCTTACTTGCTGTACTTAAGAACTATCTTCTGCATCTGATCCAGCTTCTTTTCCATATCGAAAGCAAGCCAGTACTGATTCTTTGTTCTTACGAGATTATGCTCGGGATAGTCGGTCTTGAAGTAAACATCGCCCTCAAGCCAGTCGGTCATGAAGCGGGCAACAAGCTCTGCCGTCATAACATATGCACCGAGATGCATGGTCTCGAGTTCTTTTTCGGTCATGGAGTCCTTGATGGTGGTAATAAAGCCCTTGCAGTATGCATCATACTTGTCAAGATCAAGGAATACCTTGGAATACTCGGGATCATCCTCGATAGTATTGTTGGCACCGAAACGGATAGCGTCACCGAAATCGTATGCTGCAAGGCCGGGCATTACGGTATCAAGGTCGATAACTGCCAGTGCCTCGTTGGTATCAACGTCGAGAAGAACATTGTTACACTTTGTATCGTTGTGAGTAACTCTGAGAGGAAGCTCGCCGTTCTCAAGCATAGTGCAGAGAGAACAAGCCAGATCGAAATGGCTTCTGAGGTATTCGAGCTCTGTTTCAACAGTCTTTACTCTGTCAAACTCGTCCTTCTCTGCTACCTCAAAAAGTCTTTCAAGTCTCTTTCTGGTGTTGTGGAAGTTGGGTATGCTCTCAAAAAGCACGGATGCATCAAAGTCGCTTAAATGCTTCTGGAAGGTGCCGAAGCCCTTACCTGCCTCGTGCATGATAAAGAGGTTGCTGTTGTTGTGAGTTACCGAATTGTCGATAAATCGATACCCTCTCCAGAAGTTGCCCTCATCGTCGTATGCAAAGTTCTTGCCTTCGGGAGTATAAAGGAAGTGAAGAACATTACGCTTTGCGGTCTCCTCGGTCTCCT
>JAZNKU010000405.1:0-2109 GCA_045578685.1 Eubacteriales bacterium | reverse complement strand
TATGAAAAAGAAGAGCTTATATCCTCTATATATACCGAGATACACCATCTCCTTGATATCTCTACCGCCTACGGCTTTGACGGCAATCTGTGGCATTGCTACCTTGCATATCTGCTTGCCACCACAGAAAATCCCTTTTCCATCTGCTGTGAGAAGAAGGGTGCAGGAGAGGGAAGTGTAAATTCCTTTGTCAAGGGGGATCTTAAGATATTCAAGGCTCTGTTTGATTATGACTTTACCGAAATCGAAAAAGAGCTTGAAATTAACTGCTTTACCACTATATCGAACTATAGTGCTATACATAAGTCGGAGCGCTTTTACAATAAGAATGTAAGTGAAAAGGTAAGAAAACTTAGTGCGGATATCGAATCTGCCAAGAACGAAAATGAGATATTTGATATAATTACAGCTTTTTACCGCGATTACGGTGTGGGTATGTTCGGTATGAACAAGGCGTTTCGCATTAAACCCGGTTCGGATTGCGAGCTTGAGCCTATCACCAACACCGAGATAATCCGACTTTCCGATCTTGTGGGCTATGAGCTGCAGAAGCAGGAGCTTACCGAAAACACCGAGGCATTTGTTAATGGACAGAAGGCTAACAATGTGCTTCTCTACGGTGATGCGGGTACGGGTAAGTCCACCAGCATCAAGGCCATACTTAACGAGTATTATGACCGCGGACTTCGAATCATCGAGATATATAAGCATCAGTTTGAGTTTCTGCCTAAGATAATCGCTGATATCAAGAACCGAAACTACCGTTTTATCATCTATATGGACGATCTTTCCTTCGAGGAAAATGAGATAGAGTATAAGTATCTTAAGGCTGTTATAGAGGGAGGTCTTGAGATAAGACCTGACAACGTGCTCATCTATGCCACCTCCAACCGTTGGCATCTTATCAAAGAGACCTGGGCTGACCGTAAGGATATTCAGGTACAGAACGATGTCCGTCACTCGGATACCATGGAGGAGAAGCTGTCTCTCTACGATCGATTCGGCGTTACCATCAACTATTCAAAGCCGGATCAGAAAAACTATTTCAATATCGTCACCGAGCTTGCTCACCGTAACGGTATAAATATTTCTGATGAAGAGCTGATAAACAAGGCAAGAGCATGGGCTATGCAGCACGGCGGCAGAAGCGGCCGTACCGCACAGCAGCTTATCAATAATCTGTTGGCACAGCACTCTGTTGAGAGTCTAAAATAAAGAGAAAATCGGACTTCTGTCCGATTTTCTCTTTATTTAGGTAATTCAACTGTAAACACAGAGCCCTTGCCGAGAGTGCTTTCTGCGGAAATATCGCCTCCGACACGAGTAACTATCTTTTTGCACAGAGCAAGTCCGAGCCCGTTTCCTTCGCCTTTGTGAGAGGTATCCCCCTGATAAAATTTTTCAAAAATATGCTTAAGGGTAGCCTCGTCCATCCCGATACCGGTATCACTTACCGTAACCGTAACGGCATTGTCGGTTTCAAAGACCTTGATGGCTACAGAACCGTGCTTTGGTGTGAACTTTACGGCGTTTCCTATAAGGTTCTGCCATACCTGCAGCAGCAGATTTTGTTCTCCCGTATAGGTTATTTCGGGAAGATCTATATCTAACTCAATATCTTTATCTGTCCACGCCATCTCGTGGATGAGTATGGCCTCCCGTATCTGCTCGTCCAGTCGGAAACTGTTTTTTTGAGAAGCAAAGGTCTGGTTGTCTAATCTTGATATCAAAAGGATGTCTCCTGCAAGTGAGGATAAACGCCGTGTATTTTCGGTTATCTTTGCAATATACTCGTTCCGTTCGGCATTGTCGAGGCTCTCGTCCTGCAGAAGCATAGCATATCCCTCTATCGTCGCGAGGGGAGTCTTGAACTCGTGAGAAACATTTGCTACAAAGTCGTTGCGCAGAGTTTCTATAGAGCTTAACTCTTTTATCATATTATTGAAGTTGTCAAAGGTAGAGTTAAGCTCCTCGATGTCGGTGCGTACATCTATACAGACATTAAAATCGCCTGTTGCCACCGTTTTTGAAGCATCGCTCAAGGTGCGTATGGGGCGCAATATATGCTCGTTGATATAATAAGCAAAAAAGCTTGCTATGGCTACGCTT
>JAZNKU010000404.1:0-4259 GCA_045578685.1 Eubacteriales bacterium | reverse complement strand
GCTGTTGAAGGTACCCTCTGCCAGCCACATATCCTTGTAGTTCTCAGCATAGTCCTTTACGGTCATCTTAACGCCGTAGGACTCAACGTAAGGAGTTATATCGTTTATCTCTGTGTAGAGGAAGTAGGAGCTTCCGTCGTTCAGTCTTACCCAGAAGGTGTATTCTCCCATCCAAGGCAGATCGTAGGTCATTACACCGTCTGCGGTGTACTTTGCAACGGTTGCCGCATCAAGGGTAATATTCTTCTCTGCTGCCTTGACATCAGTACCTGTGGTATAGTGACCGATAGCAAATCTGATTTCCTTTATATTATTGATACCGTTAAGAGTTATGGTATAGTTATCAACGCCTGCAATAAGAGGAGCGTCTGCGGAAAGCATAGGAATATCCTGTGTCTCGGTAGCACCGCATACCGTACAGGTTCTGGTCTCAACGCCTACGGAGGTCGTGGTAGGAGCAACTGTCTCTACCCATGCACCCCAGCTGTGACCTATCATGGGGATCACGGTAGTTACGGTATCACCGCAGCGTGAGCAGGTCTTTACCGTCTTACCTTCCGCAGTACAGGTTGCAGCTGTAGTTGTGGTCTTATAATCATGACCGAGTGCGGGAATGGTGGTTGTAGCTGTGTCGCCGCAGCGAGAGCAGGTCTTTACCGTCTTACCTGCTGCGGTACATGTAGCTGCGGTGGTGGTGGTTGTATAGTTATGGCCGAGCTTTGCAATAGCCTCGGTGTAAGTTTCACCGCAGGAGCACTTATAGGTTCTTACACCTGCTTCTGTACAGGTAGCCGCCTTGGTTACCGTGGAGGTATAGCTGTGAGTATGAGCCGTCCACTGTGCCTTAAGGGTAACATCTGCATTGAAAGTATAAGGCTGTGTACCCCAACCGTCGGTCCATACGTCAGAGGTACCTGTAAGAGTGTTCTTCCAGCCCGTAAACTCGTAGCCCGATCTGGTAGGAACGGGGAATCCGCCGATAACATCGGAGAACTTCTGGTTTGCCTCAAACTTATATGTGGTGGAATAACCGGAGGGCATTGTACCTCCGTTCACATCAAAGGTAAGCGTGTAGGTTGTGCTTGCTGAAACAAGCTCTGCGTATGCAAGGCTGAGCCATACATCCTGACCGTTGTATGTGCAGTGACCCCATCTGCCGCTGACCTCATAGATCTCAACTACGGTTCCCTTGGCTACAGAGCCCAAAGAGCTGTAAGACGAGCCGGGACCTGCACGAAGAGTGAGCCAGCTTGCTGTGGTAGAGTAGGTGCCTGTGGGATAATCGGCTGCGTTAAGCGTCCATACCGCCTTGAAAATAACATTTTCGTCAACGGAGAAGGTATCGCTTAAGCTGAGTGTATAGTTATACTTTTCGCAATACCAGCCTGAAAGGGTGTAGCCCTCTCTTGTAGCTGTAGGCATGGAGCTGATAACTGCACTGTACTTCTGACCCTTGGTAATGGAATAAGAGGTAGCACCCGACATAGTACCGCCGTTAGCGTCAAAGGTTATCTTATAGCTGCCGGTCTCAGGGGTGGAGCCGTCATTGGTCCACTGTGCGTAAAGGGTTCTGGAGGTGGTAGCGGTAACTACGCTGTCGGATGTGATCTCGGTACCTCCGCTTGCCGCAGTATACCAGCCCTTGAAGGTATAGCCTGCACGTACCGGAGTAGGCATTGTGCCATAGTATGTACCCTGAACTGCATACTTTCTTGTCTGAGTGATTGTACCGCCGTTGGCATTAAGCGTAATAGTCTGCATCTTGGGTGCAGACTCTGCCGCAATAGCGTTTGCCTCATCGAGAGAGGTTGCCAGTCTTGCACTTCTGATAATTACATAGTCGCCGTCCTTAACGGTAACGCCGTTTGCTGCAAAGAGATACTGGAGACGAACTGTATTAAGATTGCCGGTGTAGGAGGCGCTTGATCCGAGATGGATAACGTACTTCTTGAAGCCTGCGTTACTGAATGCGTTGTTAAATCCGATAGAAGTGGTCTCGCTTACACCCTTACGGCTACCCGAGGTGTGATAAAGTGCCTGGAACGCAATACCCGAGGTGTCTGCGGTTACAATAGACATATCAAGGACAAGGTAAGGATAGTCGGAGGTAGGAACGTTATAGAAATACTCGCCGGAAAGAGCGGTATTTGCATTTTCGCTTGTTGCGTTAGGTAAGCCGTAGCTCATAGATACTGTAGGACCGTTGAGGTAATCGTCAACCTTAAGCTTAGCACCCGTTGCGGTCTTCTCTAACTTGGTTTCACCAAAGTTAGTCAGCATCATAAACGCATCGTCTGTTGCAAAATAAAGATTGGTAAGATCGATGGTATCATCGGGGAACTTAAGATCGTACTTGCCGATATCGGTCTTCTTGGGACCTGCGGAAAGGATGACCGAGTTTACAACGCTTCTTGCGGAGCCGTCGGTGGGATTGTTGATAACAGCATAGCTACCCGAGCTCTTGTCTACAAAAGTAGTGGAGCCGCCACCGTCAAGGATCATAGCGGTGTTAAGGTCCATATCGTCGGCAAAATCCCAATAGTCGTTGAAGTCAAGACCGCTTCTGGTACCTGTTACACCGTAGTCATCGGTAATAAAGAGTACCTTGCCGGAATTGGTTATACCGACGATGGTAGAGGGATAATTGTTAGTTGTGCCTGTCTCCCACTTAGCACCGTCTACAACAAAGGGCATATGTCCGCCTACTGCACAATAAACATCCTGCCAGCCTGCGGTGTTTCTGTTATATCTCTCGGTAACGCTGAAGCTGAGGGTAACGGAGTTACCTACCGCAAAGCTGTTGAGAAGCATTGTTCTTGTGCCTCTTGCAGTAAGGATGATGCGGTTAGCCTGCATGGTGGGGTTGGAGGATGAGGCGGAGGAGTAGATGCCGGTAACAGTACCGGTGATAGATGCACCGTGCTTTACGGTATAGTCGGAGGGAACATCGATAACTACCTCGTATGCATCGGACTGTGCATAGTTGTTAAGACAGCCCTTATCGGTATATACAACGAGAGCGTTGTTGGCAGGAAGTCTGTTAAGACCGTCTGCAGAAACGATAGCACCCTTGGAATTGTTCTTGACAGAGATATCAAGCTCGGGACAGCCGATCATGGGAACCGAATCGTTAGTCATACCAAAGGACCAGAACTCACCCTGATAAGGATTCTCCTGAGGCATATGGGCAGAGGTGATGATCTCACCGTTATACACATTGAAGCCTCGGGGGAGAGTTACCGTTGTTGTAGCAACCGAGAAGGTGCTTGTCATCCAAAGGTCACCGTTGATGGCAGCGATCGCCGTCTTACCCTGACCGTTGTTGGAGTTGAATGCCTTAACCGTGTTAAGGGTAGTCTGTGTGTTGTTGGCATAGGTCTTTTCGTTGGTAACATCAACATGCAGATCTGCCTGTGCGGGGTCGAACTCCAGAATATGGAAGCTCTGTGTTTCATACTTTGATGAAGATGATGTCTTGATACTGGTGCGGGTAACACCGGTATGAAGAGTCTTGGTGGTACGGGAGGTCTCACCGTTAAGCTTGGATGCTATGGTTGAGGCGTAGGCTGTTTCCGGAACAAACTCGCCTGTTTCCTTGTCTGCCGCAAAGCTCCACATATTGAACATGGGAACTATCATAAGGACAAGAAGAAGCATAGCTGAAATACGCTTGAAGTTCATAGTGATATATCCTTTCTTAAATAAATTTCTAATTACTGTAAATCTATTATACCATTAAACCGTTGATTTTTCAAGATTGAAATTTACAGAGGCTTTTTTGATATTCTGGAATAGTGTCTGGGATACTGAACGGGGGTGGAGTTATTCTTTGAAAAAACGAACACAGCTCTCGACTGCTCCTCGTTTTCGGTGAAAAGGGCAGTATCCTCTGCCATCTCAAGTGCTCCGCCCAGCTTTTCGATGCCGTCCATAGCTTCGTTCAACTCTTCCTTTGCAAGTGCAGCCTTACAGGAGATGAATTTTCCTCCTGCCTTCACAAGAGGGATGCAAAGCTCGGACAGGATATTCAGTCTTGCGACGGCTCTGGCACACACGCAGTCAAATTTTTCTCTGTAATCTGCACTCTGCCCTACCTCCTCGGCTCTGGCTGAGAGGGTGGTGACATCAAGCGAAAGCTTCTCTGCCATAAGTGCAACGAACTTTAGCTTTTTCTCGGTTGAATCAAGGGCTGTGATCTTAAGATCGGGACGCACTATCGCAAGAGGAAGTGTAGGAAAACCACCGCCGCAGCCTACATC